>CAJLLL010000003.1 GCA_905207485.1 uncultured Phascolarctobacterium sp. | reverse complement strand
GATCCGTGCGGGGACTCCGACCGCCGTCGAATTCGGCGGAACGTCGCAAAGGACGACCGCCCCCGCAGCGACCTTTGAATTATCTCCTATCGTTATCGAACCGAGAACCTTCGCGCCTGCACTGATCATAACATTATTTCCAATTGTCGGATGGCGTTTTCCATGCTCTTTTCCTGTACCGCCAAGTGTTACCCCCTGATACAAAGTAATGTTATCACCAAGTTCTGCCGTCTCACCAATGATAACGCCACTTCCGTGGTCAATAAAAAGACCTTTTCCAATGGTCGCACCCGGATGGATTTCAATTCCTGTCTCATGAGCAACCTTCTGAGATAACTTTCTTGCCTCATAAAACTTATCATTTAAATTCAAGCATTTTTCAAAACTTTTTTCATCAATAATTTTATCAAACGATAAAGATTGAATTTTTATCCCTGCTTTTGTTATATATATTTCAGAAAAAATTTAATAATAAGATTTACTTTCAGAAGAATAAAATATCATCATATCAGTATATTTACCATCATAATCAATAAAGCCAAGAAAATCATACCTATTGAATTTATCTGCTAATACTAATTTATTAACACCATCTTCTTTTAACTCTTGTTGTAGTTTATTAAAAATATTTTTTATTGCTATTTCGCTTTGTTTATAATCTTTAAAACTAAATGACACTCCTCCTATATTATGATTATTGTTATCTTTATTTATCATATCTCTAAATAAATTAAACTTATCTTTAATTACATAATCAAGAAACTTAATGGGGACACTGCTTACCTCACGTCTATTTTCTAAAATATATTTTTTAAGTTCTGCTTCTTCAACAGAAGTTAATACTTTACGCTGACGCTCTAAAATAAAAGACTTTAAATTTGCCAATTCATCATTACTCAATTCTTCAGCAAAGCAACTCATTGGTAACAAAGCTGTAATTATTACAGCTATTATCAGCATTAACTTCTTCATAAACAGTACCACCTTAATTTATTTTTTCTTTTTATCTGCTTTAGCCGCATCATTAGCGTTGGCAATGGGAGCCCATTCGCGCAAAAGCTGCGCACATGCATTGGCATAGCTGCCGGCACTGCCAAAACCAGCGGCGTAGGCATCCTGATTATACAGAGTTAAAAGCTGAATGTCTTCATAATAAAGCGTTGCACTGCTGCCGTTATCATATACAAGGAAGCGGTACGGGTCCACCGGCCCGCGCTGACGTGCTACATACAACGAACCAGCTAACATATACGCACGGTATTCCGGTTTATCGTTGCCGATTTTCTCAGTAATATTAAAAGTCCAGTTACCTTCATGCACTGTTGCCGTGCCGTTTTCATGTACGGTAATATCCGGATGGGGGTCTAATTTTTTAATTTGTTTCATAACGCGTTTTAAGCGTTCTTCCGGTTCCGGATGGCTGCTGAACAACCCGTAGCCGGGGTTGCCTTTTTCCTGCGCCAAATCTTCCAGTTTATTAATGGTAAGCACCATGCTGTATGGGTTGTAGCCTGCCGCTACGCACAGTTTAAAGCCTTCCTTATCGGCGCCGCGTTCATCGGTACGGCTGTAACCTGCCGCCAACGCCTGCGAGGCAAGCCCAGTCAGCCCCATATCGCCTTTGGTGGCAACTGCCAAAAGCAGTGTTGTTAAAAGCTGTTTTTCAATTTGATGTACCGTATGTTTTTCAACAATGTGGCTTACTTCGTGCCCTAAAACGCCTGCCAGTTCCGCATCGCTCGGCATATAGTCAATAAGCCCTTTAAATACATACACAAAACCGCCTGGGCAGGCCAGTGCGTTTACTTCGTCACAATTAAGCACTTTAAAAGTATACTGCAAATCCTGCCTGTCGCTTACGGCAACAAGGCTTTGCCCAATGCGGTTGACACGTTCCTGCAATTCATAATCCTGCACCACGCCGTACTGAGCTTCCAGCGCCATAGCAGTTTCGCGCCCCATTTCAATTTCCTGCTGTTTACTGATAATGCCCGCTTCTGCCGGAAGCACGCTGCCAAGCAGCAGATAAACGGCAAACAGCAAGCCGCTTAACAATTTAGCAATATTTTTCAGTGCCATTTAAATCTCCCCTTTTTCACGCATAGCGGCAATTTCTTCCGTTGTATAGCCAAGACCAAGCAGCACTTCCTGCGTATGCTCGCTTAAATAAGGCGCGCGCCTGTTTATTTGCCCGGCCGTATCCG
Organism: uncultured Phascolarctobacterium sp.; assembly: GCA_905207485.1. Classification (GTDB taxonomy): domain Bacteria; phylum Bacillota; class Negativicutes; order Acidaminococcales; family Acidaminococcaceae; genus Fusicatenibacter_A. Next base: position 78,210 of record CAJLLL010000003.1, on the reverse strand, counting down.
AAAGTTTAACGGCAGTTTTTACATAAGTATATTCGCCAAAATCTTCTTTTTTGGTCAGCAGCATATCGCTCTGCTCTGTGGTTAAATCGCTATCCAATGCTTCCTGCAAAGTGCGGATGGGCGTAACGCAAAATTCATCCCTGCCAATAAGTTCCAGCCATTCAGCCTGCGTTTTCTGTGCAAAAGCATCGGCAAGTTTTTGCTTAATTTCTGCGGAATGGTCAAAATCGAACTGACGGTTTTGCAGTTCAGGCAAATTAATCAGTTCGCACATTTTCTGCCAGAACTTAGGTTCTATCGTGCCGATGCTGAGCCAGCGCCCGTCCTTTGTACGGTACACGCTGTAATAATGCGATGCTGTGCGCCCGAAGGAAGGCATGCCTGTTTCCTTACAGCCTATAACGCTGCTGATGCCTGTAATTTGCGTATTGATGGCAGTGCTGTATAAATCAATATTTACAGCCTGCCCTTTGCCGGTACGTTCACGTGCATACAGCGCCAGCAAAATGCCGCTTACGGCGTTTAAACTGCTGCCCAGCGCTGCCACCTGTACCGAAGGCACGCTGATATCAGTTCCATCCTCCTGCGCAGCAACCCCGGCCAGCCCAATTACGTTTAAATCGTGCGAAGGCATATGCCTGTATTTACCCTCCTGCCCAAAGCCGCTGATTGAGCAGTAAATAAGCCGCGGATTAATTTTGCTTACTGTTTCATAATCAAGCCCCAGCATTTTTAAATACCCAGGTCGGAATCCTTCCAAAAATATATCAGCTTCTTTTAAGAGACGCAGCAGCACTTCACGTCCCGCCGGTGTTTTTAAGTTAACAGTAATGCCGCGTTTGTTGCGGTTAAGCATTAAATGCCAGTAACTCATGCCGGGCATGCGTTCCGGCGTAAAACCGCGGGTAACGTCACCCTTAATGTCTTCAACTTTAATTACATCTGCGCCAAAATCGCCAAGCGTCATGCCGCAAAATTGCCCCGGCAGCCATTTGCTGAAATCTATTACTTTTATTCCTTCTAAAACCTGCATGGCAAAGTCCTCTTTTCATTAAATATGTTTATATAATTCTACGCACCGTGGCGTTTTCCTTTTTATCTTGCGGCAGTAAGTATAAATATGTATAATATTATTGTAGTAAATAGTTTTGTTATTTTTGTGTCCGGAGTGATTTTTATGAACATTCATAAACTGACACTGGCTGCATTGCTTGTGGCTATCGGTGCTTTAAGCGCGCATTTGGTTTATATACCGGCAGGAGCCTCCAAGTGTTTTCCTGTCCAGCATGCCATTAACGTATTGTGTGCCGTTATTTTAGGTCCTAAAGAAGCCGTTTCGGTTGCTTTTGCAATATCCTGCCTGCGCAATATGGCAGGCACCGGTTCACTGCTTGCCTTTCCGGGCAGTATGATTGGCGCCTTGCTTGCCGGTTTGGCATATCGCCGTTTTAACAGTACTGGCGCAGCAATGGCAGGCGAAATTTTCGGAACCGGTATTTTAGGCGGCCTTGCAGCATGGGTTATTGCCTGGGCAATACTCGGCAGCAAAGCGGCAGCTTGGTTTTTTGTACCGCCGTTTTTAATCAGCACCATAGGCGGCAGCATTATTGCCGGGCTGTTAATTAAAAGCGGTGTGCTTGCGCACATTATGCCGCGGCAGCTTTTTAGGCAAGGCAGGTAAATAATGGATTTTAATCTTGATATTTTTCTATCGCAAATTTTATATGTTTTAAGCGGTTTTTTGTTTGGCATTTTTGCTTCCCGTTACAGCGTACTGGCGTGGCAGGCTATCCGCTCACGCGGATTATTTGCCGCTGTCTTGCAGGTATTCGTTCTGCTGCTGGCATTTTTTATTTTCCCGCTTTTGTTCTCTACGCGTACTGTAACGGGCAGTTTTATATACTACGCTGTTTTGCTATTCTTTTTCAGCAAGGGCATAAAGAGGTGACTTTATGGAAGAACATACAACATTGCATACTTTAAAATTAGACGTGCCTATTGCCGAAAAATTTGTACAGCCTATGGCTGATACCTTTAAAGTTTTGGGAGACCCCACACGCATCCGTATTTTGGCTTTGCTTGCCGAAAACGAATCCTGCGTTACAAACATTGCCGAATCTCTTGAAATGACACAATCGGCAATATCACATCAATTAAGGCTTTTACGCCACGCAGGGCTTGTAAAATTTACCAAAACCGGCAAGGAAGTTATTTACAGTCTTGATGACCAGCATGTATTAACTTTGTTTGCACAGGCACTTGACCATATTAAACATAAAATTTAAAACAAAAAAGCAGGCTTAAGCCTGCTTTTTATTTTACTTGTATTATCTCGCCGGTAGGCGCTGTAAGAAACACATCTTTTATATGTACGCGCCCTTTAACTATTTCAAATGCGTCGCTCGTAACTTCTCCGAGCGGCGTTTTTATTTTTACATCGGTAAATTTCAGCACGCCGTTACGGTCGCTGAATTTGCCGGTTATTTTTTCAAACGGTATTAAACTGTATGTTCCGGCACCGCCTGTAAAGCTGCCATAAGTATGTACATTTTGAGGATTGCCGTCACTGCGCATCTTTAAATCAAGTTCCACACGGCAGTTTATTTTGCTCGTTTTGGCTGCTATTGAAGCCATTAAATCATGCCCCAGCGCATCAATAGTATAAGCCCGGCTGTCAATATCATAAGTTCCGGTTGCTTCAACATTGCCGCCGTAAATAGCGCCGGTTACGTTTTTAAAATCAATATGCCCGTCTTTATAAAAGAAATCGCCGTTAACTTTATAAAAACGCAAAGCAGGTATGTTTAAATGCTGAAATTCAAGCCGCCCGTCAATGACAGGCCCTGCCAGCGGCCCTGTTGCATGTCCGTAAACGCTTGCCGTATCTTTAACTTTACCAAGGCCAAGCGATTCCGGCACAATATTTTTCATAGAAAGGTATAAATCGCACTGCGGTACATCGCCGTTAAGCAGCACTTTGCCGCTGACATTAAGTTCATCGCCAATCATCATACCGCCAAAATCAGCAGCAGTAATTTTAAGCTTTACTTCTGATGGATTTTCACTGCTGATACTAACATTCACGCCGCTTAAAACAAAATAACGGTGACGGTAACTTGCAGTAAGAGTACAATTATTTATTTTAATGCTGATTGGCGGTACTTTATCCGGCATATTTATATGCAGCCCACGATGCGGTTTGCCTGATTTTGTTTTTGGCTCCGCTGCATCCGGCAAAAACGCAGGACGCATATTCTTATTAAAACGCATAGCTATAACAGGATTGTTCAGTTCCACTTCCTGTAAACTTGTAAGTTTTAATCTGCCGGTAACAACATCCCACGGTTTAACCTTAAAACGCCCGTCAGGCACAAAAACTACCGGTTCGCCACTGGCATCAAGCCATTTCAGCCCGCGAAAACCTACATTGCCCCACATATCGGCACTAATGCTTTCAACGGCAACATTGCCTTCCAAAAGGTTCTGGCTTGCCATTTCGTGGTTAAAAATTTCCATTGCCCTGCTGCCCGCCATTTTGCACAGCCAGAAATAGGCACCGGCAAGTATAAACAGCAATACCACAAATATTATATATAGTTTGGGATGATAAAGTTTTTTCAGCATATAAACCTCAAAATATTTTAGTTTTACCTTGATTATATTTTCAATTTAGTATGCCCGTCAAGTATACCATTTAAGAAAAATAAGCATTTGTTTTTGACACTTCATTAATTTAATATAAATATAAGATATATAAAGTGAGGTAAACTATTATGAAAAAAACACTGCTTACCCGTATTTGTGCCGCACTAATGCTGTTAGCCGCTTTTTCCGCATCAGCATGCGGCTCTTCCCCAACTGCTTCCGGCTCTGCACTATCAGATAATCAAAGAACCCTTAACCCTGGTAATTTTAATTTCAAAACCCATACCGTGTTGCTGAACAGCGGTTATGAAATGCCTATTAACGGACTTGGTACTTACAGCCTGCTTGGCACTACTGGTTATAATGCTGTAACCACGGCATTAAAAAACGGCGTGCGCCTGATTGACACCGCCTATATGTACCATAACGAAGAAGAAATAGGAAAAGCCATACGGGATTCCGGCATTCCGCGCGAAGAAATTTTTGTTACCACCAAGCTGTATCCTACTCAGTTTAACAATCCGGAAGCAGCTATTAAAGAAGCTTTGCGCAAACTGAACATTGGTTATATTGATATGATGCTCCTGCATCATCCCGGCAGAGGGGATGTGGAAACATACAAAGTAATGGAAAAATATGTCCGCGAAGGCAAAATCCATTCTATCGGGCTTTCCAACTGGTATGTAAAAGAGCTGAAAGAATTTTTACCACAGGTAAATATTAAACCGGCACTGGTGCAAAACGAAATCCATCCTTACTATCAGGAAAATGATGTTATTCCCTACATTCACAGCCTCGACATCACCGTTCAAGGCTGGTACCCGTTAGGCGGACGCGGTTATCAACAAGAACTTTTAAATGATCCTGTACTTGCAGAAATTGCCAAATCGCACGGCAAAAGCATTGCGCAGATTATTCTGCGCTGGAATCTGCAAAAAGGCGTAGTAGTAATTCCCGGTGCCAGCAATCCTGATTACATCTGTGAAAATACACAGCTTTATGATTTTGAATTAACGGCCGAAGAAATGGCACGCATTAATGCGCTTGACCGGGGCGAAAAACACGATTGGTATTAAAATGCATATAAAAAGGCAGCCTGCTTAAAATACAGGCTGCCTTTCAAGTTTAATTTACAAATTTTTACTTATGCCATTTGCAATGGTCGGTTGCTCCGCCAAACTGATTTAAACGGAAAGAATTTTTCAGCGCTATGGTAACAAATTCTTTTGCTTCTGCCAAAGCATCCTTCACACTTAAACCCTTGGCAAGACCGGCGGTAATGGCTGCCGAAAAAGTACAGCCTGCGCCGTGGTTGAAGCAGTCGGCAATTTTCTTTTCTGTATTAACAACATAATCTTTGCCGTCATACAGCACATCAACAGCTTCATCGCTGCTGTTGCGGGAACCGCTTTTAATAACAACATAACCTGCGCCAAGCTGCTGAATTCGTGCGGCAGCTTCTTTAATTTCATCAAGAGTTTCTACCTTATCCATACCTGCAAGATAAGCCGCTTCCAACGTATTCGGCGTAATAACATCAGCACGGCTTACCAGCACCTCTTTAATAGCTGCGGCAGCTTCGGGAACCATAATGGAATCAATGCCCTTACATACCATTACAGGGTCTATAACTACATTTTTTAAACTGTATTTGTCAATAGTATCAGCCACAAGCTGCACCAGTTCCGCACTGCCGAGCATGCCGGTTTTCATGGCATCAATGCCGATACCTTCAACAATGGTTTTAATCTGTTTTTCAATAACATCCATGCCGATAGGATACATTTCGTGGTCCCAGTTCAAAGGATTCTGCGCCACGATAACGGTAAGCGCAGTCATGCCGTATACACCCATCGCCGTAAAAGTTTTTAAATCGGCCTCCATACCGGCGCCGCCGCTGGTATCGCTGCCTGCAATTGTCATAGCCTTATGCAATGCCATTTTTTAAGCCCCCAATATTACAAAAAAATTTATGTTTTTAACACAAGTATTATGATATACTAAAACTGTAATTAAAAAAATAGCCAGAATTTGCATTTTTAAAGAGGACAGTTTATGGTAATTAATATGCCGCAGGCAAATTGCAGTTCGCCTTTGTATCTGCGTTTGATAGCAGAAATAAAACAAAAAATCCACAGCGGTGAAATCGGTGCAGGTGAAAAAATGCCATCCCTGCGCCGGCTGGCGAATGATTTAAACGTCAGCCGCACAACAGCAGAAGCTGCCTACAATCAGCTTGTTGCTGAAGGTTACCTTTTTGCCGAAGCTAAACGCGGCTACTTTGCCGCCAACATTACAACACGCCCAGCAGAAAATAAAACTGCACCGGCAGAGTTAAAACCAGGCACACCGCTTCGTTATGATTTTGGCAACAATTATATCGACAGCAGCCTGTTTCCGGCAGCTATTTGGAAACGCTGCCTTGGCCACGCACTGCAAAATGCACCCCTGCTTGCCGGATACGGCGACCCTCAGGGAGAGCCTTACCTGCGCAGCACACTGGCACGTTACAGCCACGAAGCCCGCAGCGTAATCTGCTCGCCGGAACAAATTGTTATCGGTGCAGGTATCCAAAGCCTGCTGCAAATACTCTTAGCAGTGTTCAGCAGCGCGCAGCACTCCATTGCTTTTGAAGAACCTGGCTTCACTAAGGCAGAACAGATTTTTAAAATGGCAGGGTGGCAGGTAAATCGTTTCGATTCTGAACATCTGCACAACCTGCTGCCGCCGCTGCTATACGTCAGCCCTTCAAATCCCTACAAAGGCCGTTCATTATCACCGCAAGGCAGGCTGAACCTTTTAGAGTGGATACGCAATACAGGCGGTTATATTTTAGAAGACGACTATAACGGTGAATTCCGTTATTTTACGCATCCAATCTCATCTTTGCAAGGCATGGGTGGCGGACAGAACATTATTTACTGCGGCTCTTTCTCCCGCATTTTGCTGCCCAGCCTGCGTATAAGTTATATGGTTCTCCCGCAGAACCTGCTGCCGGTTTATAACAATATTAAGCAATTATATAACCAGACTTCATCCAGTATAGAACAATTTGCTTTAGCCGAATTTATCGCCTCCGGAAATTTACGCCGCCACATAAAAAAACTGCGCCGCCGTTACGCTGTAAAAAATACGCTGCTGCGCAATGCTCTTGAAAAAATCTTTGGCGATAAAATCAGTATTATGGCTTATGAATCAGGACTGCACATACGCCTTGCCGTAAAACTCAACACAGATGCACGAACCCTTGCAAAAAAAGCGCTTACGGCTGGAATCCACATCTTACCTGTCGCCGCAGCGGGCAGTACTGCCCCAGAAATTTTACTCTCCTTTGCCGGCATAGCAGAAGAAGATATTGAACCAGCACTGAAAATGCTGAAAGAAGTATGGGACATGTGAAGAAGAAGTTAAAACTCGGCAAATTTTCACAGCATAATTAAGTTTATAAAACAAAAAGAGTACCTTTACAGGTACTCTTTTTATAATGGTCTTATTCGTCAACCTTATACCAGAACGGACGGAGGAAGTGCAAATAGCAAACTTCGCCTGTTTCAGGGCCATGGTCGCGGCGCCCGATTTGTACGCGCACTTCCTGGTCACCAATTTGCACAAGATAGTCGATAATTTCTCCCAAAAAGGCTTTACGCAGTACTACGCCGCGTACAGCATTAGGGTCAGTTTCGCTTGTAAAACGGATTTCCGTTGGACGGCTGGCAAGATTAAATACCGCTTCACCCTTCATGCGTTCCGGAACAACAAGACCGGAAGGCAGCGGACGGTTATCGCCTTTTACATAAGCAGCTCCGTTTTGCCAAACAATATCGTTAAAGCTGGATACGCCAATAAAGCTGAAAACAAATTTATTAGCCGGATGATTATAAACATTCAGCGGCGAATCAATCTGCTGCATTACACCAAGCTTCATAACCAAGATGCGGTCGGAAAGAGCCATCGCTTCTGATTGGTCATGTGTAACATAAATAATGGAAAAACCATATTTACGCTGCAAATCCTTAATTTCAAAACGCATCTCTTCACGCAGATGCGGGTCAAGACTTGAAAGCGGTTCGTCAAGCAGCATTACATCCGGATTAATTGCCAGCGCGCGCGCCAGCGCAACACGCTGTTTACCGCCGCCAGAAAGGCTTGCCGGACTTTCTTCAGCAGATTTTAAAAGGTTAGTCGCAGTAAGCGCGTCTTTGGTACGCTGCTCAATTTCGGCAGCAGGAAGTTTACGCAAACGCAGTGGAAATGCCACGTTTTCGTATACGCTCATATGCGGCCAAACGGCAAATGCCTGGAACACCATACCAAAGTTACGGTTTTCAGGCGGTGTATAATGGTGTTTCTTAGGCGAAGAAAGCAGGCGGTCGCCAACCCATACCTCGCCATCGCTCAAATCTTCAAAACCTGCAACCATGCGCAAGGTCGTTGTTTTACCGCAGCCAGAGGGACCAAGCATGGAGAAGCACTCGCCTTTGCCGATTTCAAAGTTCAAATTATCTACGGCAGTAACATTGCCAAAGCGTTTTGTAACGTTAACTAAGCGTATATAAGACATGACGGTCACTCACTCACTTTCTTGGTAAAATGGTTAATCAGCATCTGGCCGATAACAATAAGAATCAGCGCGATGCCTGCCAGTGCGGTACTCATTACGGTTTCGCCGTCTTCATTAAGCGTGTAAATTGCAACGCCGATAGTTCTTGTAGTCGGCGCATACAGCATAATGGAAACGGTTAATTCACGCAATGCCGGCAGGAAGATTAAGAAGAACGCGGAAATCATACCCGGGCGCACAAGCGGAATGACAATATCTTTTAATGACTGCCACATCGTTGCGCCGCAGGAACGGGATGCTTCCATCAAAGAATCGTGCACCTGTTCCAACGCTGCGGAGTTTGCTTTCAAGCTGAACGCCATATAACGCGCGATATAGGCAACAAGGATAATCCATACCGTATTGTACAGATTAATACCGAATTTGCCGCTCCACGCAAGGATAACGCCCAACGCAATAACGGAACCGGGCACTGAGAACGGCAGCATGCCGAGGAATTCAAGAATACCTTTGCCGCGTACTTTCATCTTAACGATAACATAAGAAATCATAACGCCTGCAAACATGGTAATAACTGCTGCAGCAAGGCCAAGCGTTACGCTGTTGAAGATAGCATCTTTGGTAACTTCATATTCAAACAGAATATATTTATAGTTATCAAGCGACAGATTTTCCCATGTAAGCGGCAAACCATAAGTGCTTACTCCGCCAACTAGGAAGATTACTGCCGTCGGCAGCAAAATGGTAAAGCCAATGTAAGCCAGGCAGAAGAACAAAAGCGGATAACGCAGGCCGCGCAGTTTCAGTTCCATCGGACGGAAACTTTTACCGCCGATAATCTGATAATGGCCGCGGCTTAAAACTTTCTGCTGTGCCCAGATAATTAAAGCAGCCGTTACAACAAGCACAGTTGCAAGTACGGTGCCGGTACGGATAGAATCGAAGCTGCCGCCGCTCTGATGGATTTTTTCGTAAATCAAAGTCGGAATGTTGTAAATGCCCTGTTCAATGCCCAGAACAGCAACCGTACCGAAATGAGCCATGGAGTACAGCATAATCAAGAGAGCGCCGGACATAATGGAAGGCAGTACCAGCGGAATGGTAATTTTGCGGGTAATAGTAAACAGGCCAGCGCCGGAAATACGTGCCGATTCTTCAAGAGTCGGGTCCATACGTTCGAGCGCACCGCAAACCTGGATAAATACAAACGGGAATAAGTACATTACTTCAACCGCGCTGATGCCGTAATAAGTGTAAATATCAAAAACAGGCTCGCTCAAGCCAAAAGTTTCCATAAAGAAAGTGTTGATATAGCCGGAGTTAGGCGATAACAGCATCTTCCATGCCAAAGCGCCGATAAAGCTCGGCAGCATAAACGGCACAAGGAACAGGCTCTTCATAAATGTTTTGTACGGCAAGTCCGTACGGGTAACAAGCCATGCAAAAAAAGTACCTACAATCGTACTGCCAACCGTCGTCATGCTGGCAATAATCAAAGAGTTTTTCAGCGCCTGGAAAGTTTCCGGCTCGGTTAAAACATTGTAAAAGTCCGTGCTGTTAAAAGTACCTTCAACAAAAAAGGCATTAAACAAAATTAAAAGAACAGGCCACGCAACAAAAATTACCAAAATGGCAATAGAAATCAAAAGAATTATTTGTGCAACGCCAAAACCACTGTCTTTTTTAATTGTACTCATAATTCTTCCACCTCCTTAAGCTGTGCTGCGTCAAACCAGTGCAGTGCACGGAAGTTAACCACACATTCCTCACCTTCATTGAACATGAGGTTTTCAGAAATTGCTTCATGCGTAACTATTTCCGTACGCAAATGCTCACCATCAATTTCAATCATGTAATCCATCGTTGCGCCAAGGAAGTTAGCACGTTTAATAACGCCTTTCAAACCTTCTCCGTCACGGCTGATAACAACATCCGAAGGACGGAAAGCCGCAACCCAGTTAGTAATTGTACTATCCTGAGGTTTATCCCAAGGAACCTCCTGGCTGCCCGTGCCAACAAGGAATTTGCCGTTTTCAGCACGCACGCCAAGGAAGTTGGCGATGCCCATAAATTTAAAAATGAACAAATCGGCAGGTTTTTCAAAAATTTCATAAGGCGTGCCAATCTGACGGATATGTCCTTCGTTATCCATAATGGCAATGCGGTCACTGATAGCAAGCGCAACTTCCTGGTCATGCGTTACATACATAACCGTAATGCCAAACTGGCGCTGCAAGGCTTTAATTTCAAAACGCATTTCCTCACGCAAATTAGCGTCAAGGTTAGAAAGCGGCTCGTCAAGCAGCATTACCGAAGGGTCTGCAACAAGCGCACGCGCAAGCGCAACACGCTGCTGCTGGCCGCCGGAAAGTTCTGAAGGCAGGCGTTTTTCAAGCCCTTTCATGCCTACAATGTCAATCATTTTCATAACAAGTTTGTTAATTTCTTCTTTCGGGCGTTTTTCCATTTTCAGCGGATAAGCAATGTTGTCATAAACCGTCATATGCGGCCACACTGCATAATCCTGGAACACAATACCCAAACCGCGTCTTTCGGGAGGAATATATTCACCGCTCTTACTGTCAGCAACAACGGTATTGTCAATAATAATGCTCCCCTCGTCAGGAACTTCATGCCCGGCAATAAGACGGATTAAAACCGTTTTGCCGCAGCCGGAAGGTCCAAGCAGCGTAAAGCATTCGCCTTTTTTTATGCCAAGTTCAAGCCCTTTATGAACCTGATGCTTGCCATAGGCTTTGGCGACGCCCTCAACCTTAATGATATCTTCCATAAGGCAACCTCCTGTCATTATAAAAACGGCAGAACGGGAAACCCCGTTCCGCCGCCACTTTTAAAAGCCCATTATGTAATTAGCCCTATTATGCCTGTTATTGTTTCATCTGCATAATGTCAGAGAATTTCTTAATGGTATCTTCTTTAGTTTTAATTGCTTCAATGTAATCAATCTTAATGGATTTTTCCAAAGCTTCTTTCGGAGCGGGCAGATTGAATTTTGCCGGAATTTCTACGTCTTCACGAACAGGAATGGTGCCCTGCTGTGCAACGAGAGTCTGTGCTTCTTTGCCAAGCAGATAGTCAACAAATTTTTTAGCAGCGTCAGCTTTGGTAGTATCTTTAAAGATTGCAACCGGGCTCGGAACTACGAGCAGTTCGGGCGGATAGCAAAGCTGCAGGTGAGCGCCTTTTTCAATTTTAGCATTGGTAATATAGTCAACTGCCAGTGCTGCGCCAAGTTCGCCGGATGCGGTATCGTCAATAACCTGACCGGAACCTTTGCCAATGCGGCCGCCGTTAGCTTTAATATCTTCAAAGAATTTCCAGCCAAACTGTTTTTCAAGCAGAGCAACGCTCATATAAGAAGTACCGGAAAGAGCAGGGTTAGCAATACCGAATCTGTCTTTGTAATCCGGGCCCATCAGGTCAGACCACTGGGTCGGAGCAGTTTTAATTTTATCGGTATTAATAACAATGCCAAGAGTACCAAGACGTGCTGCATGGAAGGAACCATCATAATCGCTGAACGGATTTACGGTTTCAGGTTCAACAGGGCTCTTATAATTTAAAAGAATGCCTTCGTTTTTCATGTTGTAGAAGTCAGGAACTTCACTTGTCCAGATAACGTCAGCCAAAATTTTGCCGCTCTGGCGTTCTGCGGCAATTTTAGCCATCAGTTTGCCTGCGCCTGCGGACTGGTAATCAACCTCAATCCCGGGGTTAGCTTTCTTAAAGCCGTCAACAATGCCCTTAATAAGGGATTCCTTCATCGAAGTATAAACGATGAGTTTCTGGCTGTCATTTTCAGCTTTCTTTTCTTCCCTCAAAACACAATCCCCCGCCGCCGCAGCCTGCAACTGCCAGCATAACCAGCATCATAACAGAAAGCAGCCATACCGTTGTTTTCTTAAGCATTTTAAAACCTCCTTAGTTTTCCTGCCTGCCGGCAGATAAAAAATACAGCGCCGTTAAAATAAAAGTTTTACAAAATTTTAACTTTTATTTAACTAACATTTTACTTTAATTTAACACATAATTCAGAAAAATGCAATGATAAACGTCTTTTGTTTTTGACCGCAAGTCCTGCCGTATCAAATGATACAAAATAAAAGGACAGTATTGCACTGTCCTCAAAAATAACTTTACAATATTTATTATTGCGCCGAAGAGAATTTTAACCCGATGATGCCCGTTATTAAAAGTCCTGCAAAAAACATACGTGCCAAAGTTAGCGGCTCTTTAAAAAACATAACGCCTACAATAACAGCGCCTAAGGCACCAATTCCGGTCCACACGGCGTAAGCCGTACCCATCGGCAACGATTTAACGGCGTGCGCCAAAAACCAAAAGCTAAAGCCCATGCCGATAAAAGTCAGCACCGTAAATTTTAAATCGGTAAAGCCGTGCGAATATTTTAAACAGGTAGACCACACAACCTCGAAAATCCCGGCAATAAGTAAATCAACCCAGGCCATAAACAAGCAACCTCCTTAAAATAAAAATGCCCTTATTTATGTATCTTCTAAGGCCTACGATACATAAATAAAGGCACCTGTTTAACCGGCGTTAAACAGCACAGCGTAAGTATAGCACACTGCCAGCACTTTGGCAATATGCCGCCGTAATTAAAAATGCTATAATAAAGGTAAGCAAACTTTGCGGCAAGGGCGGTGAAAGCGATGAAAAATTTTATCAAAGTAGCATTTAAATATTGGTTGTATAACCAATGGTTTTCTTTAGCAAGTATAGTTATTATATTATTTGCTCATTCAATTGGTAATTATGCTACATATAAACTTCGTATATATTCCAATTATAATGATAATATATACATTTATAGTTTTTTCTTTATTTTCCAAATTATATGTGCTGCAATATTATTATATAAAGCTTCTAAATCATATTGGCAAAATTTTTTGAAAAATTATACCAGTAATTATAATTGTTTATTTATAGCATCTTGTTTACCAATAATTTTAATTATTAGCTGTTTTACATTATTTTTTTATTTAAGCAATGGTTCAATTGATCTTCTTCTTTCTTTTCTAATACCTCTTGGAATACTTCATATAAGCGCTTTAACTTATTATTTCACTTTATCAAATCATTTAGATTATTTCATCCTGATTTTGTTTTTAAGCAATGCTGTACCATTATCATTATTTATATATTACATTTATAAAATACACAATATAAAACTTACTATTATCAAACCTTTTATTTGTATCCTTATTTATTTCATATTATGCAGTTTTATTATAAAAAACATATCCAACAACAGCAACATTGTCCGCTCGCACAACTTTGCTTACGAAAACGGCTTAAGCAGCGTTGACCTTGAAAAATACAAAATAACCAATGTCGATAATATTTTGCCAAAGCTAAACGAGCCCAGTACCCTGCTGCTTACGCAGGATAAATGGCTAACTCTTGACGGAGCGGAAGCCGCTTACCCGGTGTACTCAGCCTATGCCAACGCATGTTATAAAAATATAACTAATTATCAATACAGTAAATATACAACATCAGCAGAAGAAAAAAATGAAATTAACAATGAATTTGAAAAATACGTTGCCTTTAACAATACTGTCTATGCTTTTAAGGATTTAATAAACAAGCGCTGCGATATTTTCTTTGGTGCAATGCCTTCCAAACAACAGCAGGCAGATGCCGCAGCTTTAGGTGAAGAACTGGTGCTGACACCTATTGCCCAGGAAGCCTTTGTATTTTTTGTAAATAGCGATAACCCCGTCAGCAATTTAACCACGCAGCAAATACAGGATATTTACAGCGGCAAGATTAAAAACTGGCAGACACTTAGCGGCGAAGACAGACGCATTTTAGCCTTCCAACGTCCGGAAAACAGCGGCAGCCAGACGCTGTTGCAGCACATTATGGGCAATACTCCGATAATGGAACCGTTAAAAGAAGAATATATCGGCGGCATGGGTGAAATTGGCACTCAAGTTGCCAATTACAACGGTGATGCAGGCGCATTGGGCTTTTCCTTCAAATTCTTTTTAACTGGTATGCTTGGGCGCGAGGATGCGCCGGTAAAAATGCTCGCCATCGACGGCGTGTACCCAACGGACGAAAATATCCGCAGCGGCAAATACCCATTTACCACAAAACTATACGCCATTACGCTTAAAAGCAACGCCAAACCGCAGCTTGCCGCTTTCCTTAACTGGATGCAGTCTCCGCAAGGGCAGGAACTTGCCGAAAAGGTTGGCTATATTCGTTTGCAATAAAAATTACAACAGGCGCAAACCAAAAGGTCTGCGCCTGTTTTCTTTCCCTTATTTATAACAAATTTTCTATCTATATCTGTTTTCCCTTATTTTACGGCTGCGCTTTTTATTTTACTGCTTCGGCAACAAGTTTGCCCATTTCGGCAGTACTTACTTTTTTAAGCCCTTCTGCCCACAAATCCGGAGTGCGGTAACCTGCTTCCAAAACTTCGTCAACAGCACGCTCTACTGCATCTGCCGCCGCATCCTGGTTCAGCGAGTAGCGCAGCATCATAGCTACGCTTAAAATTGTTGCCAGCGGGTTGGCAATGCCCTGCCCTGCGATATCCGGCGCACTGCCGTGGATAGGTTCATACATACCGGTGCTGTCGCCAAGGCTGGCACTGGGCAATAAGCCGATGCTGCCTGCGATGGTGCTGGCTTCATCACTTAAAATATCGCCGAAAATATTATTGGTTAAAATAACGTCAAACTGTTTCGGGTTCAGCACAAGCTGCATGGCGCAGTTATCTACATAAAAATGATTCAGTTCAACATCAGGATAATCTTTATCGCGCATTTCGGTAACAATTTTGCGCCACATACGGCTGCTGCCCAAAACATTAGCCTTATCAACGCTGGTTACTTTGCCTTTGCGTTTGCGTGCAGCTTCAAAAGCAAAACGGGCAATGCGTTCAACTTCCGGGCGGGTATACATTTCAATGTCGCTGGCTTCTTCCACGCCATCGGCATTAAGGTGCGCTTCATTGTGCGTGCCAAAATAAATGCCGCCGGTCAGTTCGCGTACAATAAAAAGGTCTGCTCCTTCAGCACGTTCAGTTTTCAGCGGGCTGAGGTGTGCGGTGTATTTAGATACGCTCATCGGGCGCAGGTTGCAATATAACCCCAAGCCCTTGCGGATGTTTAAAAGGCCTTTTTCCGGACGGATGGCAGGGTCTACGTTATCCCATTTCGGTCCGCCTACTGCGCCCAAAAGCACGGCATCGCTTGCTTTGGCACTGGTCAGAGTTTCTTCCGGCAGCGGTGTTCCGCAGGCATCAATAGCTGCGCCGCCAATGAGTTTTTTATCATATTCTACGGTAAAATTATATTTTTTTGCCGCTGCATCCAGCACTTCTACGGCAGCATCGACAATTTCCACGCCAATGCCGTCGCCGGGCAGTAATGTAATTTTCATTTTATTGTTCTCCTTTGATATAGTTTATGAGGCCGCCGCAGTCAGCAATTTTCTGAATAAATTCCGGCAGCGGTTTTGTTTTAATAGTAATATTTTTGTTAACGATTTTAATTTCGCCTTTTGCCATATCAACGTCAAGTTCATCGCCTGCTTCAATTTTTTCCACATCGGCGCCAATTTCAAGCACAGGCAGGCCAATGTTAATGGCATTGCGGTAAAAAATACGGGCAAAACTGTCGGCAATAACGCACTTAACGCCTTTTACTTTCAGCACCATCGGCGCATGTTCGCGGCTGGAACCGCAGCCAAAGTTTTTGCCTGCAACTACAATGTCGCCGTTTTTTACATTAGCGGCAAAATTAACAGTCAGGTTTTCTTTGCTGTCTTCCATGGCATGTTCTGCCAGTTCATTAAAATCAGTAATATTCAAATATCTTGCAGGGATGATAACATCAGTATCTACATGGTCGCCATAACGCCAAACCTTACTCATTTCATTACCTCCTCGGGGCTGGTAATATATCCTGTTACCGCACTGGCGGCAGCAGTGTACGGGCTTGCCAGGTAAACTTCACTGTCTACATGGCCCATGCGCCCACGGAAGTTGCGGTTAGTAGTAGAAACCGCTCTTTCTCCGGCTGCCAGAATACCCATGTATCCGCCAAGACACGGTCCGCAGGTCGGAGTGGAAACCGCAGCGCCGGCATCAATAAAGGCATCAATGTAGCCCAGCTTCACAGCTTCTTTATAAATTTCCTGCGTTGCAGGAATGATAATGCAGCGTACGGAAGGATGAACTTTGCGCCCTTTTAAAACTTCGGCAGCCTGCGCCAAATCTTCAAGACGCCCGTTGGTGCAGCTTCCCACAACAACCTGGTCAATTTTAATAGCGCGCCCCTCAGTTGCAGGATGTGTATTTTCCGGCAGATGCGGATAAGCCACAACAGGAACAAGTTTATCAAGTTCAATTTTAATTTCTCTTACATAATCAGCATCTTTATCAGCCTCAACGCCTTCCCATTCACGGCTTACGCGTCCTTTAAGGTAGGCTTTGGTTTTTTCATCAACCGGGAAAATGCCGTTTTTAGCGCCTGCTTCTATTGCCATATTGCAAATGGTAAAGCGGTCAGCCATTTCCAGTTCGGCTACGCCGTCACCACAGAATTCAAGCGATTGATAACGTGCACCGTCAACGCCAATCATGCCAATTAAAGTTAAAATAACGTCTTTGCCTTTAACAAAACGCGGCAGTTTGCCGGTAAGTTCAACTTTAATGGCGGCAGGCACTTTAAACCAGCTTGTGCCGCTTGCCATGGCGCAGCCTATATCGGTTGAACCCATACCGGTGGAAAGCGCATTTACAGCACCGTAAGTGCAGGTATGCGAATCTGCGCCGATAACAATTTCACCGGGCGCAACCAAACCGCTGTCAGGAAGAAGAGTATGTTCAATGCCCATGCGGCCAACTTCAAAATAGTTTTTAATTTCATTTTCACGCGCAAAATCACGCATGGTTTTGCACATGGTTGCCGCTTTAATATCCTTGCAGGGAGAAAAATGGTCCGGCACAAGCGCAATTTTATTTTTGTCAAATACCGGCTTGCCGATTTTCTTAAACTCATTAATTGCCGGCGGTCCAGTAATATCGTTTGCCAGCACCAAATCAACCTGCGATACCAGCAAATCACCGGCGGATACGCAATCGCGGTCGGCATGTTTGGCAAGTATCTTTTCTGTCATTGTCATACCCATAATAACTTCCTCCTGTATTTTAATCCATAAAGCTAAATAAAAAGCCCCTGCCTGCTTATGCAGACAGGGGCGATTATACACCGCGGTACCACCCTGATTGGGTCTTAATTATGCCTAACGCTGCTTCGGCGTCGCTTCCTACTGTTATTCAAAAGCGCGGCTCCCGGGCGAGCTTTTGCCGTATAACCGCTGCGGCTTGCACCATCCGCCGCTTCTCTGTGCCGGTTGCTGTGGCATGTTCCCGTTCTTCACCTTTAATTATTACATAATTACTGTGTTGTTTATGTTGCCTTTACATTATCTCAATATTTTAACCTTCTGTCAAGGTTTTTTGTATTATCAAATGTTAAATCAGCAATTTTTGTATTTTATTTAACAAAATGCTGGACTATTTCCGCAAAATGGCATATTCTATTATTTAAAGATTAACGGCGAAAGAGGAGTGGCGGCATGAAACTGTTAAAAGACAAAATTATGAACGAAGGAATCGTGCTGAATGATTCCATTTTAAAGGTAGATTCCTTTTTAAACCATCAGATTGACCCGGAATTAATGATGGCTATCGGCAAAGAATTTGCCGAACGCTTTAAAGATGAAAAAATTGATAAAGTTTTTACCATTGAATCCTCAGGCATCGCCTGCGCATTAACAACAGCACTTAATTTACACGTTCCCGTTGTTTTTGCCCGCAAGCAAAAAAGCGAACTGATGAGCAGCGAAGCCTACACTACCGAAGTATACAGCTTTACCAAAAAAGTAACCAGCAATGTAAGCGTTCTGAAAAAATTCCTGCACGAAGGCGAAACCGTGCTGATTATTGATGACTTTTTGGCTAACGGCGAAGCAGCGCTCGGTCTTGCCGATATTGCCCATCAGGCAGGCTGCAAAGTTGCAGGTATCGGCATTGTAATTGAAAAATCTTTCCAGCCCGGCCACAAACGCATAGTAGATGCCGGCTATCACCTTGAATCGTTAGCACGCATTAAAGCCTTTAAAGACGGCAAAGTGGTTTTTGAAGAAGACTGATAAAATAATAAAATTTTAGGCATGCCACAGCGGTATGCCTTTTTTAATAAAGCAAAACTCCCAAGCCACAAAGGCAAGGGAGTTTTGCTCTAAAAGGATGTAGTTTAAAATAACTAAGAAAGAGGTATGTTTTTAACGGCAATCAGAAAGTGAATACAAGTTCAGACCAAATTGTCTGTTCATCATCGCCATCTTCACGGCAATCAACATCTACATATTTAACGCCTGCCACAATATTTTTAGCAAGGGTTACGTTAGCACCTACATCG
The DNA here is from genome assembly GCA_905207485.1 of uncultured Phascolarctobacterium sp. Classification (GTDB taxonomy): domain Bacteria; phylum Bacillota; class Negativicutes; order Acidaminococcales; family Acidaminococcaceae; genus Fusicatenibacter_A. The sequence continues at coordinate 59,514 of CAJLLL010000003.1, read as the reverse complement.
AAGCCTTCATAACCATCGGCATCAATAGCTTCCTGCAAAGTGCCAAACGGATACTCACCATAACCGCCGCTGAACAAAGTCGGGTTCAAGAAGGTGGAAAGCGGACGGTCGCTGTAATTTGCGTATACGCCCCAGCTGCCGGGTTCAGATGCTTTAGCTCCGCGATAGGAAAGACCAATCAGCCAGCCGCTGTCATCTCCGTCAAAAGTATCGCTGTCACCATAGAAATAGTTGCCTTTTAAATTCAAATCTTTGGCAATATCACCGTTTACAGAAACTTCCCAAATTTCATTTTCACGGGCGTTGTCTGCATTGTAGTAACGTAAATCGGCACCAATTACGCCAATTTTACTTTCCACGCCGGCAACATATACACGGTCACCATCATCAACAGCGGTATCACCAAAAATGTTGCTGCCATTTACCCAATCATCACTATTGGCTTTCATTGCCCAGCCAAACACCTTAATTTTATCACCATAGCTGAGTTTAATACCATCGCCTCTGTTATCCATTACATCAGCTTTTACAAAATCCTGACGGCCTGCTTCAACTTTAATGCCGCCCAAACGACCGGATACATATGCCCAGTTCAGGTCAACGTCATCATCATCATTATCATCATTATTAGTATAGTACTGATTATTTTCAAAACGTCCGGTATATGTCCAGTCTTCATTTACTTGTCCGTTTAAGAACAAGCGTGTACGCAGACGCCCTTCATTGCCGCCGTTATCGGCATCTTTATAAGAAGCACGGATTTGTCCGGTAATTTTTACATTATCGGTTTTCTTCTCAAGGTTTGCTACACGCACGCCAAGGCTGTCAAGTTCATCAGCAAATTCAGCCGCTAATTTATCGACATTAGCGCCTTTGGCCATTGCTTTGGCTACAATCTGCGCCATTTCATAGCGGGTCATCAATTTATCGCCGCCGTAAGTGCCGTCCGGATATCCGTCAACAACTCCTTCTGCGGCAAGTTTGTTTACCGCATCATAAGCCCAATGCCCTGCCGGAACATCACTGAACGGATTGGCTGCATAAGCGCTGGCTGTAACGCCAAGTGCCATCGCCATTGCTAAAACAATACTTTTTTTCATAACAGGTTCCTCCCTTAGGGATTTATATTTTTATAACATGGGAGCAAAACCGTACTATGATAAAATAGTTGTAAGAGTTGCCGTGTTTCCTCTGCAAATATTACCATATTCAAGTTTGCCCTAATGTTATAAATAACCGTCAGGGTGGCTCTGTTTCCGCTAACAGAGCCACTGATTAGTGTGAGGGGATAGAAAATGGTTGAAAAAATCTTTAGTACGCAACTGGCATATTACGTTTTACTATTTTGTAATGGTTTCCTCACGCTTTTATTTTACAAAATAGTATATAAGAATACAATTTCAATGTAAGATAACATCATAAGTAAAACTAATCTGAATTTAAAAGAAAAATCCCCGGCTCCATCATCTATAAAAGCCGGGGATTTTACATTATTATTTTAAATTCTCATTATTAAAATTATCAAACAACAGTTTTGCAAAAGTATTTATAATTTCTTTTTTTCTGTTTTTATGCCAGATAAGATAATAACTCATCTTCTCAGGTTTACCGTTTTTATAAACCGGAATCCTTACAATACCGTTACTTTTTGTATCTGTGTCCTTCGTTTCACGCACCGGCATGAAGCCTTGTCCGGATGCTGCAAGCAACTTTGCTTCTTCGGTATCACCCGCAAAAATAACTTTGCTGCCTAAATCAGCAAACCATTTATAGTAAAAATCTTTTTCATTATCACGCTGTCCGCGGTCGGCAACAATTATGCAGGTTATTTTATTTAATTCAGCTGTTTCTATAAATTTATTACAGCTTAGCGGATTATCTGCGCAGATATCTACATAACACTGTTTTTCAATTAATTTTAAACAACCGCAGTTAATGCCGTTATCATTAACTATATCACTTAAAACCATATCAAATTTATCCTCGGCCATACCGTCATAAAGTTCTTTATGGCTGCCGCTGATAACATTTATGGTTAATTCCGGATTAAGTTTTTTCAGCGCGCTTATGGTTTCCTGCAATTCGCGGCCGCTGTAACCTTTTAAATAGCCGATAGTAAGGTGATTGCCTGTCTCGTTAAAACCAATTCGGCATACCTCTTCCTGCAATTTTTCTGCCCGTATAAGCAGTTCCAATCCGTGTTTATACATATACCTGCCTGCTTCCGTCAATTCAAACCTGCGTTTATACCGGCGCAAAAGTTTTACTCCTAATTCTCTTTCCAAAGCGGATATTTGCTGCGATACGGCAGATTGCGAAATAAAACATTCTTCAGCAGCTTCGGTAAAACTGCCTAACTTTACAACTGTTATAAAATATTTAATTTGTCTTAACAGCATCTTTGTCACCGTTTCCTTAATAAACATGCGTAATTCTGTGTTTTTGTTAATAATTAATTATAAAATAACGCCGTTATTTTTACAATTTTGTTTTTACTGTCTATTATAAGTTTTACTTATCTGTTTTTTTGCAAAATAAAACTTCCGCAGTTATATAACCGCGGAAGTTTTATTTTATATTTAAAACGTGTTATTTAACAATCAAAACAGGAACTTTAGCATTACGCACAACATAATCTGCTACGCTTACAGTTAAAGTTTCTCTGATTTTTGACATACCTTTGGAACCCATTATTATCAGGTCTGCACCGTATTCGTCGGCTGTTTCCAAAATCATGCCTGGAGCATCGCCAACCTCATCCTTATAAACGGCTTTTACGGAAGGGTCAATGCGTTTTTTTGCTTCTGCCACAACTTTATCGCCAAGGTCACCAAGTTTGGCGGCCTCTTTTGCAGGCACAGGATACGACATATCCAATTTAGCCATCAGTTCTTCACTGTCACTCGGCTTAAATACCGTATAAACCATAAGTTCGGCATCATACTTTTTAGCCATATCGTCTGCAAAATCCAATACTTTCCACGAAAGGTCAGAACCATCAACAGCAACCAAAAGTTTTTTCAATTTTTGACAACTCCTTTAAAATTTTGGCAAATCTACAAGGGACTTTGCCTTTATCCCTTTTTACCCAGTTTTAAAGCAGCCACGTTTTTTTAATAACATCACCTTTTCTACAGGTATAATATTTTGTATTTCCCTGTGATTTAAATATACCATAAATTTTCTTCCTCCGCAAGACTTTTTATAAAAATTTTTCAAAAATGTCCACAATTCTAATTAATTACTGTAATATTCAAATGTTATATTTTTGTTTTTTGCTTAGAATGTAAACTTAGAAAGTCAAAAACATACCAGTTCTGGTAGTGCTTTTTTCATCTAATACCAGAACTGGTATGTTAAATTTCCATGTATTAATTTAAACCAAGCCAGCTTTTAATTTTATCATCCGTCAAATCTTTTGTCGCATCAAAACAATCGGCAATTTCAGCGCTGCGGCAAACTTCTTTTATGTCATGCGTGCTGTTTTTAGGGCCGCTGCCGCCGTGTGTGCAGAACAGATAAACTTTTTTGCCAGTGAAGTTATAACTTTCCATAAAAGTTTTAATCAACTGCGGGCAGGTAAACCACCAAACAGGAAACCCGACCAGTATTTTTTCATAATCCGCAAAGTTCTCAACCTTATCTGTCAGCAGAGGCTTTTCGCCTTTTAAATGTTCCCATTTTGCAACGGCAATAGTTGCAAAATAGTTTTCCGGATAAGTTTTTTGCGGCGTTATTGCATGCAGCGTGCCGCCAGTTATTTGGGCAATTTGCTCCGCCGCTTTTTTAGTATTGCCTGTTTTGGAATAATAAGCTATTAAAATTTTACTGTCCATAATCTCCCCTCCTGTTTAATCCATATAATAATATTCGCGCCGCGCGGTTAATAGCATTATTAAAAGCATAATACCCGTAAAAATAAAGCATCCTGCCGTTAATTCATATAAAGTAAAATATTCGGCAATGCGGCTTACAAGCAGATTGGGCAGCGCCGCACCGCCATAAGCCACAACATAAATCAGCGAAAGCACACCTGCTCTTTCGTTTAAGCCGGTGCCTTCCAAAATTCCTGCCATGCTGCTGGTAAATGCCGCTCCATCTGCCGCGCCGGAGATAGCGTTAAACACCATAAACAACGGCAGTGATTTAATATGCATGGCAAACAGTGCTCCGCCTACTGCCAAAAAGAAAATAAGCATCGCATAACGCTGCATGGCAAATTTATCACGCCCGCGCGTGATTATTGCCCCAAAAATTACCGGCACTATAAAAGAAACGTAAATAAGCGAAGCGATAAAGGTGCTGTCAACTCCAAGTTCCTGCACGCCAATTGCCGCGCTGTAAGATTGATAAAAACCGCCTACCGCCCATGTACCGGCAAAAGCACAGCCCGCCGCAGGCAAAAGCCGTTTTACATGCGGCGTTATTTTAAGCTGCGGTACAAGGCTTTTCCATGCGCCTTTCTGCGGATGTATGATTGTTTCTTCACTGGCGTAAATGAGGCCGCCGCAGCCAAAAAGCAAAAGCGCAACAACCACAAACACCCAGCCGATTGCATCGCTGAACATATTAAAAACGCCTGCGCCCATTGCGCCAATAGGCAGACCGACGTTAGGAGCACTGCCTATAATAACTGCCGCCAAACCTTTATAGCGGCGAGGTTCGTTATCAATAATAAATGCAGATACTGTGCTTGATGCCAGCCCGCAGGAAAGCCCCTGCATAAATTTTGCCAATAGCATGCGCCACTGGCTGTTTACATCTGCAAAAAGCAGGCAGCCCGCAATGCCAAAGGCAAGCGTTAAATAAATGGCGCGCTTGCGCCCCCAGTAATTAGTTAAACGCGGCAAAAACAATAGCGCAATAACAGTGCCGCAAAAATATACAACAGTTACCATAGACATTACGCCGTTGCCGGCACCAAGGTGCTGCGCATAAATATTGTAATAAGGTATCGGCGCTCCTCCTGCCACAAAAGCAGCCGTTAACGTCAGTGAAGCGGCCGCAAACCCCAGTAATTGCTTTCTCGCTTTCAAAATAACTCTTCTTTCGTTTTTTATAATTATAGTTCTTAAAGCCGGCTCAAAGTCAAGCAGGCATAATTTTAGTCAACGTTTTTAATACGCTTTACTTGTTATAGTAAATCAGCATATTCATTTGTACATCGCCGCTGCCGGTATTGGCATAAGCATGCGGTACATTTGCCATAAAGCGGATGGAATCTCCCTTTTCAAGATTATAAGTTTTATCACCAACAGTAATTGCGGCAGAGCCTTCAAAAACAGTAATATATTCTTCTGCCCCTTGCAAATGCGGCTGTGCCTGCAAACTGCCCTGAGGTTTAATAACAATACGGTAGCACTCAAAACCTTTTCCTTCATCAAAAGCAAAAACAGGATAATTCAAATAACGCCCGTCATCCTCGCCTAACGGCTCTGCCGCATGTAAAAAATCTACGCTATTCTGCTGCTGCGCTTCAAGCAAAGATGTAAACGAAACTTTATAACCAACGGCAATTTTCCACAAAACCGAAATGGTTGGATTGACATCACCCTTTTCAATCTGCGCCAGCATGCTGCGTGATACGCCTGTAACTTCTGCCGCTGCATCAAGCGTAAGTTTTCTTTTTTCGCGCATTTTTTTTACATTTACTGCAATGATATTATTAACATCCATACAAAGCACCTCTTGACAATATATTAAAACGATATTACAATATACAAGAAATATATTATATTGTACTTTTTTCTTTTATATTATCACAGAAAGGAAAGTGAGTCAAACAATGTTCAACTGGGCAGCATTTTTAACTTACGCTATTGTTACGGCCGTAACGCCGGGACCTAATAATATTATGTCCATGTCTAACGGCGGAAGGCTCGGTTTTAAAGGGGCATTGCCTTTTAATTTAGGCATCCTATTTGGTTTTGCCGCAGTTATGCTTATATGTACATTTTTTTGCAGTACGCTTACAGAACTTATACCTGCTATAAAAATGCCTATGCTGATTGCCGGAGCGGCTTACATGTTATATCTTGCATGGGGAACCTTCCGCAGCAGCGGCATTATTAATGAAGACCACAGCCGCAGCGGATTTTATTCCGGAATGTTATTGCAGTTTATTAATCCTAAAATCTATATTTACTGCATTATGTCGATGCAGGCATATATTTTGCCGTTTTATGCAAATGAACCGTTTACACTTATATTATTTGCGCTGCTGCTTGCTTTTATAGGCTTTGCATTTACGCTTTTATGGTCAGCATTTGGTTCTGCTTTCCGCTTATTGTTCAGCCGCCATACCAAAAGCGTTAATACTGTTATGGCGCTGCTTTTGGTTTACTGTGCCGTATCATTATTCTGATGAAGATATAAAAAACCACGCAGTTTTAAACTGCGTGGTTTTTGTTTTTAATACATTACATGCATTCTTTAATAGCTTTTGCCATACGTTTAACGCCTTCAACAATTCTGTCTTCAGTCATGTTGGAGTAGTTTACGCGCATGCTGCGGTCGGTTTTTTCATTAGGATAGAAAGCATCACCGATAACGGCAGCAACTTTCATTTCAATGCATTTATGGAATACTTTGTTGGCGCTTACGCCTTCCGGTAAAGTTACCCACAGGAACAGACCGCCGTTCGGACGGGTAAATTCAACGCCTTCGGGGAATTCTTCTTCCATTGTTTTTACAATGAGGTCACGGCGTTTTCTGTAAAGGTCTTTAATTTCTTCAACGTGTTTGTCAAGGTCATAGTTGTCCATGTACGCATCGGCAACGCCCTGGTCAAAGTTAGAGGTATGCAAATCTGCGCTTTGTTTGATTTTAACAAACTCTTCCAAAACGGAATGTTCTGCAGCAATCCAGCCTAAGCGCAGGCCGGGGCAGAAGATTTTGGAGAAGGTACCGAGGAACATAACCAAACCTTTTGTATCCAGAGATTTGAGGGAAGGAAGAATTTCGCCTTCGTAACGCAATTCGCCATACGGATTGTCTTCCAGTACCGGCAGGTCATATTTATTAACAACTTCCATAAATTTCTGACGGCGTTCCATGCTCCAGGTACGTCCGGTCGGGTTTTGGAAATCAGGAATTACATAAATAAATTTGCAGTTCGGGGTAGTTGCCAGAATTTTATCCAGTTCTTCCGGAATAAGGCCGCCGTCATCTGTAGGAACTTCTACAAATTTAGGTTCATAAGCGTTGAATGCATTTAAAGCGCCGAGATAAGACGGGCTTTCGCAAAGTACAACGTCACCGGGGTCAAGGAAGAGTTTGCCTGCAAAATCAAGGCACTGCTGGCTGCCGGTAGTAATAAGAATATCATCGGGGTCAACATCTGTATGATATTTATCTTTCATGCGTTTGGCAATTTTAGCACGCAGAGTCGGACGGCCTTCGGTAGTAGCATATTGCAAAAGCTGACGGCCTTCTTTTTCTACAAGGTCATGGGAAACTTTGGCAATTTCTTCAACCGGGAACAGTTCCGGTGCGGGCAGGCCGCCTGCAAAGGAGATGATATCCGGCTGTGCGGTCAGTTTTAAAAGTTCGCGGATTTCGGATGCCTGCATCCTTTCCATACGTTTAGCAAATTTCATTTTTCTTTCCCTCCAAATTGTTTAAAATCAGTACATTACAGCTTTAAGGTGTACTTCTATAATAATAAATTGTAGCACTTTTGCATTTTTCAGGCAAGTATTTTGTTATTTTCGTAAAGATTTTTGTGTACAAAATGCAATTTAAGATATACATTGTTAAAAACCTTACAGTTTTTGTAATTGTTTAACTTGTTTCTAACAAACAAAACAGCACCGCCCTTAAACGGTGCTGTTTTTCAGTTTGCTTTTTTTACATTAATAACAACAATTTCCGGATACGGCCCCATACGCACCGGCGGTCCCCAAAAACCGTTGCCGTTGCTGACTATTGCTGCCATGCCGTCAACGTAGGTCATGCCGTAATCAATTAAGTACATATTTTTGGTAATATAACGGAACGGCCAAACCTGACCGGCATGCGTATGCCCCGATACGGCAAGGTCATAACCGGCAGCGGCAGCTTCTTTAAAGCGCCGCGGCTGATGGTCAATCATAATGCTGAAATAATCTTCATTACCGCCTGCAAGTTGTTCAAGTGCTTCAGTTCCGCTGTCACGGCTGTAATCACGCAGCCCGGCAAGTTTAATGCCGTTCGGCAGAGCCTTTGCTTCATTTTCCAATAAAGTTATACCGTTATCGCCTAAAATTTTGCGTATCTGCGCCATTTCGCCGTCAAGGTAGTCATGGTTGCCGTAAACCGCATATGTTGGCGCATTAAACTTTAAAGCTGACAAAGAACCGTTATCCAGCACATAGCTCAGTTTTTCGTCAATAATATCACCGCCTATCAAAACCATGTCAGGGTTTTGGGCGTTAATTCTGCTGACAACATCCTGCGCTGCTCCTAAAGCATTAATATGCCCAAGGTGCAAATCCGTAACCAACACTATTTTAGTATCGGCCGCAATATTTTTATGTGTCGCCACGGTTTCCGTACGTACAATCGGATTCATTGCCTTGTAAATACCAAATACCAGCGTACCTAAAATAAGCACCAGCCCTGCTATGGCAAACGGCGTGCTGAAACGCCATTGTATATGAAAAAGTTTGGCGGGAATAATCAAAATACCATTGACAAGCATTAATATCAGGCTGTAAAAACCAAACAAAATCCATACATTGCCAATCCATGCAAGCATGCGTGCCACCGGCTCCGGATGCACTATATAACCGCTGTGGCTGACGAGATAACTTGCTGTGCAGCCTGCCACAGCCAAAGGCCACAGCCAGCTTGTAAGCCCCGGTATTAAAGTACGGTAATAGAACCATACGGCAATACCCATGGCAACAAGATAAGAGTACATAATTATCATAAAAAGATTCATCGCAAAACCCCTTAGTTATTTAGTGTAACTATAATATATAATATGGAGCCTGCTCCAAGTCAAGCAAAAATTTTTTGAAAAATACTTGACTTAAAGTTCACTCCAATTGTTATATTATTAATAACACAACAAGTTTTACCTATCAAAGGAGCAGTGCCTATGAAAAAATACCTTAAATATATCATCATAATAGCAGCATTTTTAATTTACGGCTGCGCCCAGCAGACAGAAACCAGTGCGGAAAATTATGCCGCAGCAGATGAAGTAAAATATCTGCGCCAGATTATCACAGATAATGCGTCAGTAAGCCGTACTATCATGTGGCAGTCGGATATTGAAGTACAAAAACCGATAGCTGAATATAAAAACAGTGATAATAAAATAACTGCCGTACCTGCCTCCATGCAGGAACTTAACACCGGCACAAGCAGGATTTTTGTTTATACCGCTGAACTTACCGGACTTAACCCTGACAGCACTTACGAATACCGTGCCGGTTATGAAAACAGCCGCACAGACTGGCATAAGTTTTCTACAGCAGCTCCGGAAAATTTCAAAGCGCTGATTTTTCCGGATTCTCAATCTGCCGATTACAGCGGCTGGCACACACTTGCTCAAAACGCTTATGCTAAAAATAACGATGCGGCATTTTTTATCAACATGGGTGATTTGGTAGATAACGGTTACGACCTTTCGCAATGGCGCGCCTGGTTCAGCGCCGTAACGCCGATGATTGAAAATATTCCCTTTGCGCCTGTTATGGGAAACCATGAAACCTATAATATGGAATGGAAAGTTGCTATGCCGACACCGTATCTGACTTTGTTCAGCCTTCCGGAAAACGGCAGCAGCGCCAACCGCAATCAATATTATTCTTTTGATTATGGCGATGTGCATTTTACAGTGCTTAACACCCAAAATGATGAACTGGCAGATTTTAACCCCAATTTAATGCAAGAACAGCTTGAATGGCTGCGCAGCGATTTGGCAAATACCGAAAGCAAATGGAAGGTTGTGCTGATGCACAAAGACATTCTGCGTTATGCTTTTACCGACCGCCCCAACAGCTTTGACCCGGCAACCATTCAATTTACCCCCTGGGCAGAAGAACTGATGCCGGTATTTGAAGAATTTAATGTAGATGCCGTTCTGACAGCGCATCTGCACACTTACCGCCGCCGCGTTCCATTAAAAGACTTCCGCCCGGACAACAGCGGCATTACCTACATTTTAACAGGCGTTGCCGGCAGTGTACGATATGCAAACCTTTGGCAGCAAAACCCTGCCGATGCAGCACTTGCCCCGCAACCGGAAGATGCCAATTATTTAACGCTTGAAAAAACTGACGATACTTTGACCTTCAAGGCTTTTCTTCCTGACGGAACACAGTTTGACAGCACAACAATTACTAAAGAGAGGAATTAATTATGAAACTATTACTTCAATGTGCAACAGCACTTGCAATTATTTATACGCTCGTTAACATCAGCGGCCATGTTGCCGTTTGCAGCGCTTATAAAATATTATCCGCATAACGCGAATTTTATTAAAGGAGTGAACCACTAATGACCATAGCAGAAGTAAGCAAAAAATACGGGCTGACCGCAGATACTTTGCGTTATTATGAACGCATCGGCCTTTTGCCGCCGGTAAACCGCAACAAAAGCGGCAACCGTGATTACAGCGAAACAGACTGCGGCTGGATAGAGTTTATCAAATGTATGCGCGAAGCAGGCCTTTCCATAGAAACGCTTTCCGAATACATTACCCTGTTCCGCCAGGGCAATGAAACATTAAAAGCCCGCGAAAACCTTCTGATACGTGAACGCGACAAACTTAAAGAACGCCTGAATGCCATGCAGTCTACTCTGGAACGCCTGAACTATAAAATTGAACGTTATCAAAACGGCGAAATGTGTTCCGTAACAAACGAAGATTAATTTTATATGTAAATAAAACAACGCCCTTCCAAAACGGAAGGGCGTATTTTTTGCCTGGTTTTACAGCACTATATTTTTACAGAGCCTTAACGCCTTTAACCTCGTAGCCTGCATCAACAACGGCTTTGGTTAAAACATCATCGGCAACGTCTTTAGCCAGTGTAACTGCGGCAGTTTTATTTTCCAGTGAAACTTCAACAGCCTCCACGCCTTCAATGCCTTCCAGTGCTTTAGTTACATGCGCTACGCAGTGCTGGCACATCATGCCTTCCACATCCAAAACTTTTTTCATGGTATCAACCCTTTCTTTTGTGCTTTGTGTTTTTATATTTATTGCCGCCGTCCTGCATTCGTGCTTGCCTGCTGATGCGGCTGCGCCAACAGCAGCGCTGTACGAAGGTTTAAAAAACCTTAAACGCAGGGCGTTGGTTACAACAAAAACGGAACTGAAACTCATTGCCAGCGCTCCAAGCATCGGGCTTAATTTTATGCCCAACAGCGGATAGAAAACGCCCGCCGCAACCGGAATGCAGATGGCATTGTAAAATAACGCCCAAAACAAATTTTGTTTTATGTTGCGGATTACCGCATGCCCAAGCTGTACTGCACCGGCAACATCCAAAAGGTCACTTTTCATAAGTACCAAATCCGCAGATTCAATGGCAATATCAGTGCCTGCGCCGATAGCAATGCCGACATCGGCACGTGCGAGAGCCGGAGCATCGTTAATGCCGTCGCCAACCATTGCCACCTTTTTGCCCTGTTCCTGCAAGCGGCGTATTTCCGTTTCCTTATCCTGCGGCAGAACTTCCGCCACAATGCGGTCTGCGCCTACTTCTTTCTGAATTGCCTGCGCTGTTTTGGCGTTATCACCGGTAAGCATTACAACTTCAAGCCCCATGCGTTTAAGTTCGGCAACGGCCGCGCGGCTGGTAGGCTTAACTGTATCTGCCAAAGCAATTATGCCTATCAGGCTGCCGCCATACACAAAAAACAGCGGCGTTTTGCCTGCGCTTGCCAGTTCTTCTTCCAGCGCTTTTATATCATTATCATACAAATCTATATCCGTAAGCATTTTACGGTTACCGCCCAAACACAGCCTGCCTTCAACTTCGCCTTTTATGCCTCGCCCGGCTTCCTGCGTAAAGCCTGCTACAGGCAATAGCCGTATATTTTTAGAGGCGGCATAACTTACAATCGCTTCCGCCAGAGGATGCTCGGAATATTTTTCCAATGAAGCTGCCATCTGCAAAAAACGTTCTTCACCAACGGTGCTGCTGTATAAAACATCCGTTACGCCCGGATTGCCTTCAGTAATGGTACCGGTTTTATCCAGCACCACGGTATCTATTTTATGTACCGTTTCCAATGCTTCTGCCGATTTAATCAGCACACCTCCGGAAGCCCCGCGTCCGGTGCCAACCATTACGGCAGTAGGAGTGGCAAGCCCAAGCGCACACGGGCAGCTTATAACAAGCACGGCAATGGCATTGGAAAGCGCAAATTCAAAACTTTCGCCAAGCATCAGCCATACTGCGCCTGTAATTACGGCAATAGCAATAACAACCGGTACAAACACGCCGCTTACCTTGTCTGCCATTTTGGCAATGGGCGGTTTACTGCCGGTGGCATCGTCCACAAGGCGCACTATCTGCGCAAGAGTTGTTTCTTCGCCAACCTTATCGGCGCGCATTTTTAAAAAGCCGCTTTTAACTACCGTTGCGCCGGTAACTTTTACGCCCGGCTCTTTTTCAACGGGGATGCTTTCACCGGTAATTGCCGATTCATCAACAGCAGCATGCCCTTCTACAACTACGCCGTCAACCGGTATGCTCATACCGCTGCGCACAACGAGAATATCGCCTTTTTCTACTTCTTCGGCAGGTATTTCCATTTCCACGCCGTTGCATTCTCTCACCGCCGTTTTCGGCGCCAAATTCATCAGCCTGTTAACAGCATCGGAAGTTCTTCCTTTAGCGCGCGCTTCCAAAAACTTGCCAAAAGTAATCAGCGTTAAAATCATGCCCGCCGATTCAAAATACAAATCCATTGAAAACCTGTGTACCAATGCCAAATCACCATGGCCAAAGCCATAAGCAATTTTGTAAAGCGCATACACGCCGTATACCAGCGAAGCCGATGCGCCAATGGCAATTAAGGAATCCATATTCGGCGCGCCTTCAAACAAAGTTTTAAAGCCTACACGGAAAAACTTGAAGTTAATAAACACCACTGGCACTACCAAAAGCAGCAGTGTCAGTGAAAAAATCATTGCATTTTCCACACCGAGAAAAATCTCCGGCAGCGGCCAGCCCATCATATGCCCCATGGAAATATACGACAGCGGCACTGCAAACAGCAGCGATAATTTCAGCCGCCTTTTAATGCTTTCGTATTCCTGTCTGGCAATATCATTGGCAGAATTTGCCGCAGCAGTTTTGACATTTTTTGCCGTTTGCTCAAGCCTTGGCTCTGCACCATATCCTGCCGCCGTAACAGCATCAATAATGTTTTGCGTATTCAAAACCGCATCGTCATAATCAACAACCATGCTGTTTTTTAAAAGGTTGACGGCAACTTTATCCACGCCAGCCAATTTGCCTACTGCTTTTTCCACGCGGGCGCTGCAGGCAGCGCAGCTCATGCCGGTAACGTTAAACTGTTCCTTTTTCATAATTGTGCCCTTTCTGTATTTAACATGCCGCGTTGACGCAGCAGTTCTATCCTGCTATTATTATATTAAGCTGATATCTTTTAATCAAGAATGCACTATTTTGTGCTATAGTACCTAAAAAGATACTAAGGAGCAAATATTATGGAAGTTACAACCAACATGAACTGCCCGGTAGCAGCAACTCTGCATCTTATCGGCGGCAAATACAAAGCGCTTTTGCTGTGGCACTTATCCGGACGGGTGCTGAGGTTCAGCCAGTTAAGGCAATTAGTTCCGGAAGCAACGGCCAAAATGCTTACCCAGCAACTGCGCGAACTTGAACAGGACGGGCTGATTAACCGCAAAGTATATCCGGTGGTACCGCCTAAAGTAGAATATTCCCTCACTCCACTCGGCGAAAGTTTATTTCCGATACTGAAAGCTATGTACAAATGGGGTTCTGACCTTATGCAGGAGCGCGGTCAGTGCCCATCATGTTCGATGACGGCAAACAGCGGCTGCCACTGCAAAAAAGATAATTAAAAACAGGCAAACAAAAAACGGGCATAAAGCCCGTTTTTTATTTTGCAATTTATAAACCGTAAAATATCAGTCAACGCTGATAAGTTCATAATTAGGATTGCCCATTTTAAGTTCGCGCATTGCTGTAAGCTGATGGAGGCCATGACGGCTTTCAATACGTTCTACCAAATCATGGCGGTATTTTTCCGGCTGTGCATATACAAGGTCAATACTTGCCTGGTCTATTGCCAGAAGGTCGGTAGAAGCGAGAATGCCGATATCCGGAATGGTCGGTTCCGCAGCGGCAACACCAGCGCAGTCGCAGTCAACAGACATACGGCGCATTACATTAATAAATACAATATGTTTGCCGAAGTAATCAATTGTTGCCTTGGCAGATTCTGCCATGTTTTCCATCAATGTTTCTTTGGCAGGCCACAGCCCCCAGTCTTCCGGCAAAGGTTTGCCGTATACGCCGTGCACCATAGCCTTGCCTATTTTACCATCAGCGCAGCCAATGGCAATATTTTTCATACTGCCGCCAAAGCCGCCCATCGCATGTCCTTTAAAATGCGTCAGCACAATCATGGAATCGTAATTAACAATATGCCCGCCCATGGAAATTTCTTTAAAATGTTTGCCTCCGCGTACAGGCAGCATAACAGTTCCTTCTTCATCCATAATATCAACCGGGCAGAAATCCCAACCGTTCAAAGCAATCGTGGCACGGTGCTTTTCGGTATTATCGCGTCCGCCTTCATATAGGGCATTGGTTTCTACAATATTGCTTTCAGGTACGTGAGCCTGAAAAGCCTTTACCATATCACGCGGCAAAATATTAGGGCCATGCGGTTCGCCGGTATGCAGTTTAATAGCAACCTTGCCGTAAATGCCTTCATTAATCATATCATACAGTTTTATCAATGTATCAGCATCAATATTTTTGCTGAAATATACTTTAGCGCGTGAACCGTTACTATTGCCGGTTACTTTTGTGCTGCCAAATTCTTTTGCTAACACTTTCTCTACCCCCTGTAAATTATATGCGGCAATGCCGACAGCAGCCGTGCCGGCAGCCTTTAAAAAGCTGCGTCTGCTCATCTTTTCCATTGGTGGCACACCTCTCTTAAATATTATTTACAGTTATATGTTACTCCCTAAAGTTCAGTCCATGTCAAGTAAATTTTAAGCGCCGGCAAAACCACTTATAAGGCTCTCTGTCCGCGGACGCAGCACAGTGTCATAACTCGTAAGCTGGTAATCTGCGCAGCGCGCCATTGTTTGCAGTGCTTCAATTTTTTGCAGCAGCATTTCATGTGCCTGTACCAGTATTTTTTTACGCTGCTGGCATGTATCTTCACCCAGCTTTGCCAGATTAATATAATCGGCAATAGCTTCCAATGACATGCCTGCCTTCTTTAAAGTCTGAATAAAATCAACCCATTCCACAAAATTTTCGGTGTACACACGCACACCGCCCGCTTTGCGCGGAACTGCCGGAATAAGCCCCATACGTTCATAATATCTTAAAGTGTCTGCCGATACGCCCGTCCGTGCCGAAAATTCTTTAATAGTCATCACGAGCCCCTCCTTATATTTACCGCAGCGTATTTACAAAGCCGTTTTACTGCTTTAATTATAAAACGCATATTAAATCAGAGTCCAATACCTGTATTTTATAGTTTGCCATGCCTAAAAAACATAAATTTAAAATAGTGCATCTGCAGCAAAAAAAATCGTTGCAGAAATGCTTTTTAAGCATAAATGAAAGAAAAATATAAGCATTGGCATATAAAAGAAGACTGCCTTTATAATAAAAGCAGCGGCAAATATCAGCCAAAACATTTGCTATTGACTTAGAGTTAAGTTCAAATGCTAAACTTTTAGTAAAGAAGGGAAATATATGGCAACTAATAATCTGAATTTACCTTTTGCATTAAAACGTATGGCAGGTTATCTTTTAGGCTTTGCCCTGCTTTACGCTCCGTTTGAATTATACCGCTGTTTTTTGGAAAACATTCTTGGCGTGCAGCCGGCATTTTTACCGCATGCTTTTTGCCCGCGGATTCCAACTGCCGAAATTTTTACGGGCGGTTTTATGGATTTAAACAGCTTTATGATAATAAGTACGCTGATTTTCTGGCTGCTGTGCCTGGTGTTTGGGCCATTTTTTTGCGGCAAATTATGCATTGCCGGTTATTTTACAGAAAGTTTGAGCAGGCTTGTACCAAGCAAATATAAAATTGAATGGGAAAAATATGTGCCTGCAACACCTGTACGTTACGGCATGCTGCTTACTTACATGCTGCTGCCTTTATGGTATGGCTTTTACCCTTGCGCTTACTGCAATTTTTATTTTTTCGATACTTTTGTAAGCATGCTTTTGGGTGCAGCAATCTCATTTACAGTGCCTCTATTTATAAGCGGTGCGCTTTATATGGTGCTGTTTGGGCTATTTACCAAAGGCGGGCGCGGTTACTGCCGCTTTTTATGCCCCCAGGGCGCAATGCAGAGCCTTTGGTTCACTGTTGGCGTAAAACTGGGGCTTGCTGCCAGAATTAAAATTAATAATGATGCTTGCATAAAATGCGGGCATTGCGTAAATATCTGCCCTATGCGTGCTATGGCATTTAATAGCAGCACAGTAAAAAACAATACCAATTTATGCATTAAGTGCGGTTTATGTTCCAACTCATGCCCGCGCAAAGCAATTTTTACAGGCAGGTGATTTTTATGAAACCTTTGAGCAAAGATACTGCCCTTAATTTTGCAGTTGGCAGCAGCATACCGCTCACAGCCGCTGTTACAAGCGGTGCAGGAGGCTGTACAGGCATTTGCGGAAGCTGCGGCGGCACCTGCCTTGGAGGAGTTGCACTGGCATTTTACTTAGGCGGCCGCATAATTTACAAACACCGCCAAAAAAGTTTTTTAAAGGCAGAAACATCTGCCACAAAATAAAAATTAAATTTAAAAGGAGCAGACAACAATGAAAAAATTCTTAAGCGTTTTATTTGCCGCCGTCCTTGCATTAAGCACCGCAGCCTGCGGCGGTGCCGCAGAACAAAGCCAGGCACCGGCACAACAGCCTCAGCAGCAGGCACAAACTTCCGCAGATGGCCAAAAAGTATTAGTAGCATATTTCAGCCATACCGGCAATACTGAAAAAGTTGCGCAATTTATTCAAACCAAAACTGGCGGCGACTTGTTTAAAATTGAAACCGCCGCCCCATACCCAAGCGTTTACCGCGAAGTCACTGAAATTGCCAAACAGGAAAAAGCTGACAATGCCCGTCCTGCGCTGAAAAATAAAGTAGAAAATATGGCGCAGTACGATGTGATTTTTGTAGGTTTCCCTATCTGGTGGTACACTGCGCCAATGGCAGTTGCAAGTTTTGCCGACAGTTACGATTTTAACGGCAAAACAGTTATTACCTTCTGTACCAGCGGCGGCAGCCCCATCAGCGACAGCACGCCCGACATCTGCAAATGGTTTAAAGGCGCCAACGTAATAGAAGGCATCCGTGCTTATGCAGATGATAACGCAGCAACCGAAAGCTGGTTAAGCAGCCTTAAATACTAATTATAAAAGTATAAAACCCTGTACAATTTTTTGTACAGGGTTATTTTGGTTATTTGTGAAGCACAACTTTAATAAAAATCCTGCTGCCTTCGTATAATAAAATCATCGGCACGGCTAAAAGAGTCTGTGTAATTATATCAGGCGTTGGCGTAATAACAGCCGCTAAAATAAAGGATGCCAATACCATATACTTGCGTCCGCTTTTTAACAGTGAAGAACTTATTATGCCCATCTGCGCCAACACAATCAGCACCATAGGCAGGTTAAAAATAAAACCAAAAGGCACAACCAGCATTAAAAAGAAATCAAGGTAACTTTCAATAGACAGCATCGGCGCGATGTTGCCGCCGGCAAAATTTGTAAAAAAGTTCAAGCCCTGCGGAAAAACAAACAAATAGGCAAAGGCAATGCCTCCCCAAAACAAAAGCACAGACCCGGGAACAAACAGAAGCAGTGCTGAACGCTCTTTGCCTGTCAGGGCCGGCATTAAAAATGCCCATAATTCATAAAACAGAACCGGCGATGCCAGCAGTACGCCGCAGGCAAGCGCAACTTTTATGTAAATAAAAAACGCTTCGGCAGGGCGCATATAATACAAATTAGCAGCCGGCGCCGTCAGCACCGCAATTATTTCATCAATAAACATGCTGCTTATGCAGGTGCCAACAGCCAGCGCCGCCAACGACCACAAAATTCTGCTGCGCAGTTCGCCCAAATGTTCTGTCAGGGTCATTGTTTTATCATCATTATATAAAGGGCTGCTGTTATCCATAAAAAGCCCTTACTTTTTAGCTTCTGCCTGTACTGCTTCTTTAACAGGTTCCGCTTCTTTGGTTTCGGTAATTTCACCGGCTTTTTTTATTTCCGCTTCCGTGCTGTTTACCGCCTGTTTAAACTCCTTCATGCTCTTACCTAATGCCGAACCTATTTCCGGCAATTTGCCGGGTCCGAAAAATATTAAACCAATAACCAAAATGAGCAGCAACTCCGGTAAACCTAAACCAAACATAATTATTCCTCCTTAAATTAACTCCAAAATTAGTGTCATATATATAGTAAAACTTGCGGCATGGGCAAAGTCAAGCGCTTCAAAAAATTTAACCATGCCTTAACAGCAGCTTAACTGTCTTCAAACAAAAATCTATCTTTTTTAAATTTCAGCTTACAGTAATCAGCTCATAATCGTCACTGCCCATGCCAAGCTCTTTCATGTAGCTGAGCTGACGCAAACCTTCCCGGCTTTCAATACGTTCAATCAAATCGTTTTTGTCGTCACCCGGACGGTTATAAACAAGGTCGATGCTTGCCTTGTCAATGGCCAGCAAATCAGTTGAGGCAAGAATGCCTATATCGCCTATAACAGGCTCTGCCGCACCGCGGCCGGCACAATCGCAATCAACCGACATGCGCCGCATAACATTGATATAAACAATATGCCTGCCAAAGAAATCTGTTACAGCTTTGCCGCCTTCAACCATGTTTTCCATAAAAGCGGCATTGCGCACACTGAAACTGCGCCCATGCTGCATTATTTTGCCAACCTTGCCGTCCGCGCAGCCAATGGCAATATTTTTTAGTGAGCCGCCGTAGCCGCCCATGCTGTGTCCTTTAAAATGCGTAAGCACTACAAGCGAATCATAATTGACAAGGTTTTTGCCGACAGACATTTGCGTAAAATGTTTGCCGCCCTTTACCGGCAACATCACGGCTCCATCTTCGTCCAAAATATCAACAGGGCAAAAATCCCAGCCGTTGGCTTTTAAAGTTTCGCGGTGACGTTCGGTTGTGCTGCGCCCGCCGCCGTAAGCAGTATTTGTTTCTACAATAACGCTGCCCGGTATTTGTTCCTGTATGGCTTTAACAAAACTGCGCGGCAAAAAGTTTCTGCCGCCTTGTTCGCCGGTATGGATTTTTATGCCAACCCTGCCGGTGATGTTTTCTTTAATAAGATTATAGAGCTTAACCATGTGCGCTTCATCAATATCGGCGCTGAAATATACCTTTGCCCTTCCATTGCCATTAACAGCAGCAGACTGAACTTCCTGCGGCACAGCTTTGGCATCTGTTGCGGCTGCATCCGTAAATTTACAGCCCGTTAGCCCAAGCATGGTAAAACCGGCCAGTTTTAAAAAGTCTTTGCGGTTCATTTTTTGCATAATATCGCCCCCTTACCAAACCACACAACAAAACAATATGCCTTTATATATTGATTATAAATTTTAAAGTTAACTCCAAGTCAAGCCGCTACAGGAAGAATTCAAAAAATCTTCTTTGTTTTGTAACAAAAGCGTTTTTACAAGCTGTAATTTTTAATTATTTATAATGATATTCGTAAGATTTTTTTGTAAATATTCCGCAGGCAGCTATTGACTTGGAGCCGTCTCAAACTTTTATAATAAACGCGTAAAGATAAATCAATCTGCCGCAGGGCAAGAAAAGGCAGGGATAAAAATGAAAAAAACAGCTAAAATTTTGCTGGCGCTTTGCGCATGTATGCTTATAGGAGGTAATGCCGCTATGGCACAGGACAGAATGGCAGAAAGCACTGCCACCGTAAAAACGCTTTACGGCACGGAAAATCCGTGTACAGTTAAAGGCTCGCCGGAATTTGGCGATATTATGCAGAAATTTATTTACAGTGACGTTAACAAACAGGCAAAAATGCCTTTGGCGCAAAAAGAACTTTTAACATTAGTAGTTTTAACAGCCAATGCAACGCCGGAAGATATTGGCATTCATGTTAAAGGCGCATTAAATGCAGGCGCGACACCGGAAGAAATACGTGAAACTATTTACCAGACTGCGCCTTATGTCGGCTTTGCCCGTGCTAAAAACGCGCTGGTTGAAATGCAGATTGCTTTTGAAGAGGCTGACGTAAAACTCCCGCTTGAAAACCAGGGTACTACTGATGACACCAACCGTTATGACAAAGGTCTTGATGTACAGAGCAATATTTTTGGCCGCAGCCATATTCTTGCAGGCTATGATAACGCTCCGGCAGACCAGAAATTTATTAACTATTATTTATCTGAAAACTGCTTTGGCGATTACTATACCCGTAAGGTTTTAGATTTAAAACAGCGCGAACTCGTTACTTTTACCGCCATCATTACTTTGGGCTGCTGCGACCCGCAGGCAAAGAGCCATGTAGCAGGCAACCTCATTGTCGGCAACACCCGCCAGGATTTGCTGAACGCAGTTACCGTAGCGCTGCCGTACATTGGCTATCCGCGCACGCTTAACGCCATCAGCGCCATTAATGCCGCAGCGCCCGCAGAAAAATAACCCCAAAACGCAAAATCCGCCGCAGCGGAAAATTTACGCAGGAGGAGTTGTAAAAAATGAAAGTGAAAAAAATATTGTTAGCTTTATGCGCACTTATGATTATGGGAGGCAATTCAGTTATGGCACAAGAAAAAATTGATGCACCGGAACTTAAAAATACTGTATTTGATATGGGTGATAAAAACGTAGCTTACCAACAATATTTTGTAGGACAAAGCTATCTTAAAATGCTTACAACTACCGGCGTTCCTATCGGCAACGTAACTTTTGAACCCGGCTGCCGCAACAACTGGCATATTCACCACAAAGGCGGGCAAATTCTGCTTGTAACCGCAGGACGCGGCTATTATCAGGAATGGGGCAAACCGGCACAGGAACTGCACCCCGGCGATGTGGTAAACATTGCACCCGGCGTTAAACACTGGCACGGCGCTGCACATGACAGCTGGTTCGCACATCTCGCTGTTGAAATTCCGGCAGAAGGCGCAAGCAATGAATGGCTTGAACCCGTAAGCGACGAAGATTACGGCAAATTAAAATAACATTTTAACACGAACCGGCATCAGCCGGTTCTTTTTCGCACTACAGAACCACCATAACAAAAACGCATACCTGCAAATAATATTTAAGCATTGGACGGCATACATGATGCTTTTTATAATTAAATTAACAAATATGTTTGGAGGGATAGCGTTGAAAAAGATTCTTTTATTTTTAAGTCTGGCAGCAGCACTCGGCTTATCTGCCTGCGGCGGAACGCAAGGCGCAACACAAGCCGCACCGTCGCAGCCCGCTGCCGCGCAAAATACTGTATATAAAGCCACTCTTAACGTCAACGGTCACAAGCTGCCGGTAACACTGCGCAGTGAACCAGGTGCCGCCGATTTATACAGCCGCCTGCCGGTAACACTGGAGTTTAAAGATTTTGCCGGTATGGAAAAGATTGCTTATTTTGATAAACGCCTCGATGAAAACGGGCAACGTGTTGGCTGCCATCCTTTGGCAGGCGATATTTGCGTATATCAGCCCTGGGGCAATTTAAGCATTTTTTACGTTGATTTTAAAGATGACCCCAATTTAATTCCTATAGGCAGGCTTGAAAACGGGCTTGATATTATTAAGGCGCAGCAAAGCAATTTTACCGCAACTTTAGAAAAGGCAGAATAAAGGAGAACCGCCATGAAAAAATTACTATTTACGGTACTAATGCTTGTTTGCGGTTTGCAGGCCATGCCGGCACAGGCAGCAGCCGAAACAGCGCAGCCTTTTGTGCGCTGGGCAATTTATACAGCCGCTGACGGCAAAACCGCAGAACTTACTGAAACCGTTAACAACTATAATAATGCAGTCCGCCAAAGCAAAGGAGTGCTTGCAGTTTACGGCGGTACAGATGAAAACGGCGTTATGCGCTTTTTGGAAATTTATAAAGACGAAGCTACGTGTGCAGCACTGCAAAGCAATACCGGCTTAAATGAAAAACGCAAAGCCATTGCCCGGCTTGCTTCTACCAATAAAATCATGGCAGCCGATGCCTTCCTGCTGCAAAGCAAAGTAACCGGCATTGCCGATAAACCGCGTATGGCACGCCTTGTTATCGACCCGCAGCAGCTTGACGAATACAAAAAGGTTCTTGCCAAAGAAATGCGTGCCTCCGTTGCCAACGAACCGGGGGTACTGGCACTTTTAGCCACAACGGAAACAGCAAACCCAAACATTTTCCATTTGCTGGAACTGTATGCTGACGATGAAGCCTACAAAGCACATATTGCCGGCAAATATTTTCAGGAATACAACAAAGCCGTGCAAAACATGGTAACAGATAAAACCCTTATTATTAATGAACCGCAAAATATTGCCCTCAGCGGCAGCCAATTTTAAAACACAGGTGATATTATGAAAAAACTGCTTACTTTACTGCTTATTTTTTGCAGCCTTACTGCATCTGCCTTAGCTTCAGAAATACCGCATCTTGACAAAGTTGCACCGGCCTACCGCGCTGCAGCACAGAATTTTATGTTTTTATACACTTCTGATGCTGACCTTAAAGGCACCGAAGCAATGCAGAAAACCACAGCACAGGGCAGGGAAACCATTACAGTCCCGCCCAAAGGTGCTGACCCTGCTGTAAATATGTATGTGTTCCGTCCTAAAAATATAAATGCACAAACACTGCCTGTTATTTACTACATTCACGGCGGCGGTTATTTATTCCGCCAGTCGCTTGATAACATAGAACGTTACCAGAATCTTGCAGATAACACCGGCGCCGCAGTAATCACCGTAGATTACAGGCTCTCAACCGAAGCCGCTTTTCCGGCAGCGCTGATTGATGCGTACAACGGACTGCTGTATGTAAAACAAAATGCCGGCAAGCTCGGCTTTGACGGCGAAAACATGCTTATTATGGGCGACAGCGCAGGCGGCGGTTTATCTGCAAGCCTTGCCCTGTACAACCGCGATAATGCCAATCTTGCTTTAAAAGGGCAGGTTTTAATTTACCCGATGCTTGATTACCGCACAGGCTCACAGGACTCGCCTTATAAAAGCGAATACACCGGCAACATCTGCTGGCTGCGCCCAACAAATGTTTTTGCCTGGGAAAAACTCCGCGGCGGGCAAAAAATAACTAAGGAAATGCTGCCATATTTTTCTCCAGCTATGGCGGAAGATTTGACAAATTTGCCGCCCGCTGTAATTTATACGGGCAGCCTTGATTTATTTGTTAATGAAGATATTACTTACGCCAACAAATTGGTAGAAGACGGCAATGCCACAACTTTATATGTCGTGCCCGGTTTATACCATGCTTTTGAAGTAGCCGTTCCAGATGCTCAACAGAGCCATGAGTTCTGGCAGCGCATTTATGCGGAAAGCAAAGCTTTACTGACCAAATAACAACCATATACTAAAAGCAGGCTTAATGCCTGCTTTTTTATTATTTATTTAAAAACTATAAAATAAATTGTAGATTTCCTGCCACTGTGCTAAACTAAAAGCAGCAATAGGCTAAAGCATTATAAAGCAGAAATGGGGTGGCAATATTATGGGCATGTTTTTTAGTGATAAGGTAGAAAAAGCACTGCATGATATTTATTACGATTTGGCTGCAGGCCGCGGCCAGGAAGGTTTTCAGCTTCTGCAGGAAGCATGTAACGAAGGCGATGCAGATGCCTACTGCCTGCTGGCACGTTGTTTGTATGGAGACCAATATACCTGGGTAGGCCATAATTTCCCGGTAGATGAACGGGAAGGCGACGAACTGATGCGCCGCTCTGTACTGCTTGGCAGCGCATTGGGCGTGCTTGTTTCCATGCGCTGCGGCGTTATGGATGACGAACTAAAAGAAACAATGCCCTTCGCCAGCCTTAAAGAAGCTTTTGAAATTATTTTAGACAAAGCTGAACGCGGAGAACCGTTCTGCCAAATGGTAATCGGCAACGTTTACTATTGGTGGGATTTTATGGAAATTGAAAAAATTGACCCTAAATCTTTTGAAACTGACGAAGATTTCAGAAATTTTCTGCGCGAAAATATTTTAAAATGCGAATACTGGTACACCAAAGCCCTTGATAACGGGCTGGCTACCGCAGGCGCCAACCTCAGCCTGCTGTATCTTAAAGGAGAAGACGGGCTGATAGACCCCCAGCCGCAAAAAGCGCAGGAATTAACCCGCCATTATGCGGATAAAGGCTACCCTAATTACCAATATCTTTACGCCTGCGATTTATATGATGAAGATAAATTGGAAGAAGCCTATGCCTTGTTCCGCAAAGCAGCCGCTGCCGGTGAACCGCGTGCTTATTTCTTTGCCGGCTATGCTTATGAACTTGGCTACGGAGTGCCGCAGGATTATGCGCGTGCGGCTGAATTTTACCGCATGAGCATTAACTCGGGCATCAGCGTTAAAGAAGGTTCCTATAACCGTCTGGGAGCATTGTATTTTAACGGCAATGGTGTAGAACAGGATTACAACAAAGCATTTCATCTTATTAAAATGGCGGATGACCGCGGCACAACCGGCAACTGGGGAGCTTATTACCTTGGTTACTGCTATGCTTATGGCCGTGGCACCGAGCAAAATTACGCACTGGCACGTAAATATTTGGAAACTATAGACTGGGACTGCCCCGATGGATTTTTTATTTTAGGCTGGCTGTACTGCAACGGCGAAGGCGGCCCGGAAGATATTGCCAAAGGCGTGGAATACCTGCAAAAGGCAGGAGATTCTGAAGAAGTGCTGGAAGAACTAAGTCACTATAAAAAGAATTTCTTTGGCAAATGGGTACGCCGTGATACTGCTTCCAGCCTGCTTGGTGGATTAATTTCCATGTTTCAGTCCGGAGAAAATCAGGCTCCGCCCATTCCACAGCCTCATGACGGTTGGGAATGGACCCTTACCATCAACAGCCGTCAAAAAAACGAAGAATTGTTTTCGCCATCATATCAGCAAATTCTGGAAGAACTGCGCCAACTTATCCCTGATCCCGACAGCTTTATTATATTGGAACAGAAAAACCCAAAAAACACCAAAGAATACTGGTTCATTCAATGCGCCATTGCCACAAAAGGCGAAACTAAAGGCTCATACATAGTAGAAGTTGGCTTTAAACAATCAGGACAGGCTGAACTTTGGGAAACTACAGTAACTTATTTAACTGATGCGGCCGCCTACTTTGAAGCTGCCTGCAAATATGAAAAAATTAATTTCAGCGGATTTACAAAAATAGATTTTTAAAAACACCTGCATTTTATAGTATGCAATTTTTCCTAAAAAATTAATGCCTTCCTTTTCAGGAAGGCAGCATAAAAATTAAAACTTTTCATATATATGCCGTTCTTTTAAAGAACGGCATTTTTCTTTTCTATTTCGTAGCGCAGGTAGTTAAGCCTGTCAAGCTGTTTTTCGCGGAAATGTATTTCATCAAGCATGGCACTATGTTTTTTATTCAGCATCCGCATACGTTCGGCTTCTGTATTTTTGCCTTCTGCCAACAGCTTCATATAATTTTCAATTTCTCCGTTGGCAAAACCAATGTCATGCAAAGTCATAATAAGGCTTAAACGTTCCAGGTCACTGTCATCATACTGCCATGACCCCATTACTTTTTTTACTGCGCCGCACAGCCCCCAACTTTCATACTCACGCAAAATTTCCAACGGTATGTTGTAGCGCTCGCTTGCTTCATCAATAGTCATGTAATCCCCCGTTATTTGCCAAAAGTTCCGGCAACTGTTTTTAAGTGTTCCGGTATATTCAGTTTCTGCGGGCATTTAGCCAGGCATTCTCCGCAGTCAGTGCAGGCAGATGCCGGAGCCCCGCGCTGAATTGGCGACATCGATGTTGTGTAGTCAAACATTGCCCTGTCCATATCTTTATGCAGCAGGTAATTATTATAAACGTAGGCAAAAATATAACCAATGGCTACATTATGCGGGCAGGGTATACACTTATAACAGCCGGTGCAATCAATATGCCCTGGTGTTTCCCGGTACGCCCGGATAGCATTGCCAAGCGCTTCACGTTCTGCCGGCGTAAGCATATTGGGTTTGGCCCGCGAAGCGTAATCAAGGTTTGCTTCCACATCTTTCATTGAGCCCATGCCGCTTACAGCAACGCTTACTTCCGGAATATCCCACAAATAATCAAGCGCCCATTCGTTATCAGGTTTATGTACGCCGGTAGATGCTAATGCCTTGCGCATTGTATCCGGCAGGTTTGCCAAAAATCCCGTGCGCGCAGGCTTCATAACTGCCAGCCCCATCCCGTTGGCAGCGGCGTATTTAGGTCCAAGCACACCGGCTTCATATTCAAAATCAAGATAATTATGCTGAATAAGGCAAAAATCCCAGTCCGGCTTAGCCTCTAAAACCTCTTTAAAAAGTTCAAGGCGGTCGTGAAACGAAAAACCTGCAAAACGTATTTTGCCTTCGGCTTTTAATTTGCTTATTTTATCAAGCAGCCTGAAAGGCAGAACTTTTTCCTTCCAGCCGCGGTGCATAATCATATGAATATGGTAAAAATCAATCACGTCTGTGTTCAGCGCACGGCGCGATTCATCAAAAAACTTTTCAAAATCTTCCGGCCGTTCCATAATCCACCACGGCGATTTACTGGTAACATACACACGGTCGCGCCAGCCGCCTGCCAGTGCCTTGCCAACGGCAAGTTCGCTTTGCCCGCCAAGATATACGCGCCCGGTATCTATATAATTTACGCCGCCGTCAATTGCACGGTGCACCATTTCTGTAGTCTGGTTCATATCAACGGTTTTTCCGTCTGCCAGTACAGGCAGGCGCAGCATGCCAAAACCAAGTGCAGATACATTAACGCCGGTACGCCCCATTGGACGGTACTGCATTTTGGGGTTGTAGTTTAAAATGTCTTTTGGATTAATTTTTTCCGCAGCTTCCGCCGCATCAAGTTTATCCGTCATCAACATACTTCCTGCCACCATTGCCGCCGCGCCTTTTAAAAATTGACGTCTGCTCATTGCCATAGCTTATCCCTCCAATCCAATTAAATAAGACGGATTTTTCCGTACAAGCAAATCTATTTCACGCCGGGACATTCCTGCATCAAGCAGTTCATTAATACAGGCGCGCATACCATCCAGCGGGTCGGGCATACCTGCCTGCCCTAAATCCGTACTGATAAAACTGCGTTCCAGTGCAATGCGCACATAGTTTAAAAATTCTTCACCCGTCTGGCGCACATATTCCGGCATGGCAGTGCCTTCTCCCCACAACCGGCCGAGATAACAGTATTCTATATACGCTCCGTAATCAACGCAGCGTTTAATTTGTTCTGCCGTCATTTTCCATACAGTTGTGTTGGGATGCGTAATTACCAGTTTGCCAAACCCCATCTCATGGGCTTTTTGCGCCATTAAAATACTCTCTTCCGGTGCTGAATGCCCTGTTGCAAAAATAATTCCGTTTTCGGCGCATATTTCCATAACCTGCACTACTTCCGGCAGCAGTCTGCCGTTTCTGCCGGTAACAGGTATGCCGCTGCCCTTTTTCCCAAAACAATTTTGATGATACACCGCCGCCTGCGTTGGCATCCATATACAGCGGCATGTTTTGCCGGTTGTTGCAGCAGCCATTTTAGCTGCATAAACATTTATTTTATCACCGCTGGTAAAGTTCAGGCACAAACTGCCGAACACTTCAAAATCAGGCAGTGCCCAGCGGATTAAATATGCCCTGTCATGGCAGCTCCATTCGTTAGATTTATACATTACCGCACGGTAACCTGCGGCTTTGGCTCTGCGTGCAAAATTATATTCATCAATACTGCGTGCTTTAACATCCGGTGCCAAATGAATATGAATATCGCATACGCCCTGCAGCAGTTCATCATATGCCGGTAAATCCTTCCCGGCTGCTTCTGCCGAAGGAAATGCCTGGAACCCATTCATCATCATTGCGCCGCCTGCTACCGCAGCAGCGCCTTTTAAAAATTCACGCCGCGACATTGCTTCCATTTTCTTCCCCTCCTTTACCGCATAAAAAAATGCAGGTGCAATTTGTTACACCTACATTGTATTATGTGCGTATTAAATAATCTAATACCTATATTTTATTCTCTGAAATGCCCATAACGTATAGCCGGATATCTTTTATAAACTCCTCCACCGCAGGCGTCAGCCGCTGGCTTTTCTTCCACGCCAGCACCGCTCCCGTTTTCAGCTGCGGCATAAACGGAACAAAACGCAAATCTTTATAATAATGCTCTATATCAAAGCACAGTGCCGCGCCAACGCCGCTGCGAACCATTATCGCCGCATTTAAAATAAGCGTATATGTCGAAGCTATTTCCATGCTGTTATAGTAATCGCCAAACCAATTGGCAATTTCATTGCGCGACAGTTCGCGCTTAACCATTAACAGCGGCGTTCCCAATAAATCCTGCGGAGCAACTGCATTTTTCTGCGCCAGCGGCGAATCTGCCCGCACCAGAACTCCCCACTCTTCCTTTTTAGGCAGGCGGATAAATTCATACTTACTTATATCCACAGGTTCCATCAAAAGCCCTATATCCAAAAGTCCGTTTTCAATGCGTTCTTTAACATCATCGGCAATTGCCGTATAAACATTAAACCGCACCAGCGGATATTTGCGGCGGAACTCTGCCATTACCTCCGCCAGCACAGCCATGTTCCTTGTTTCGCCGCAGCCGATGGCAATTTCACCCATCAGGCTGTCTTCTCGCCGCGATACTTCCTTTTCCGTACGCTCTGCAAGTTCCAAAATTTCCTGCGCGCGCCGCTTTAAAAGAAGCCCCTCATCTGTAAGAGAAATGCGGTGGCTGCTGCGGCAAAAAAGTTTTACCCCAAGTTCTTCTTCAAGCTGCATTAGCTGACGGCTCAGCGTCGGCTGCGTAACATGCAGCAAATTTGCCGCGCGGGTAATATTTTCTTCACGCGCTACCATTAAAAAATATCTTAATATGCGTAATTCCATATGCGCCACCTGCCTTACATAACCTGCTTATAATTATTGTAAGTAAATTTACGACTGTGCGCAAGTTGAAAGAAACTCCAAGCAGCAAAATAAATGTATTCAGATTTCATTTTTAAAATTTTATAAAAACAAAAAACGCCGTACCCACAGAGTACAGCGTTCAATAGATAAAAAAATGGTGATCCACCCGAGACTCGAACTCGGGACACCCTGATTAAAAGTCAGGTGCTCTACCGACTGAGCTAGTGGATCACATCCGTTGTTAAAACGTCAAGCCCGTTTCAGCAACATAACCATTATACAAACCAAAAAAGAAAATGTCAAGCATTTTCCAAAATTTATTTTAAATTTTATTTGCAACCTCTCACAACTTTATCTGCACTTATATCAAAGGCATAAAATGTTCTACCGTGCCGGCAGCAATTTTATACGGAAGGAACCGGATTCATCTGCCTGCCGGCGTAAACGCGGGCACACATAAACACAAAACACAGTCCCAAAAAAATTACGCCGCCAAACATCATTACTTCCATGCCAAATGCTGCAATAATTTCACCGCATAAAACCGTACCAAAAGTTGTGCCAAGATTTGCCGCAGTTAAAAATAATCCGTTGGCAAAATCCGGAGCTTCCGGCGCAGCTGAAGTAATCCAGTACTGATTTATGTTTACGTTTATGCCGCCCAAAATGCCCCACAACAGCGTAACGGCAAATACCGCAGCAGCGGAAGTTCCGACAAAATAAAATACAGTAAAGACAGCCGCCAATACTACCGGAAACAGCACAGCAGTCCGTACCGGAGCTTTGCTTAATAAATGCCCGCCAATTATGTTGCCCGCTATATTAGCAGCTCCATAAATTAAAAGCACGCCGCTGATAGTATTCCACGAAAGTTTTGTAATGCTCTCAAGATAACCGGAAAAGAAACCAAAAACTCCGAATACGGCGCCATTCATAAAAATAATGCCGATAATTGAAAGTATAAGCACCGGCCGCTTTAATAACCCAAGCTGTTCCTTGTAAGAAACACGTTCCTCAACAGGCAGAGACGGTACAAATAAAAGCGTTGCCGCAAACGCAAGTATGTTGCCGGCCGCAAATACCGCCATTGCCGCATCAAGAGAAAAATTGCTGGCAACAAAACTGCTTATAGGCACGCCAAGCACCATGCCGGCAGATACACCGACAATTACCTTGGCAACTGCTTTCAGCCGGTCCTGTTCCGGTACGGAAGACCCAGCAACGCTGAACGCCAGCGAACAATAAACCGGATGAAAAATTGCCGGTACAACGCGCGCCAACAGCGCAACAGTAAAATTATCCGTAAAAATACTTATAATATTGCCAAGTGAAAACAAACCCAAAACAAACAGCATTACTTTTTTACGGTTAATGCCGCTGAACACTAACGGCATTACAGGGCCCGAAAAAGCTACTGCCAAAGCAAACATGCTTATCAGCAGGCCTGCATGAGAAATAGTAATGCCAAAACGTTCAGCCAATAATGGCAAAATACCTATAACACCCATTTCTGTATTGATGATACTGAAAACGCCGACAGTTAAAATAAAAATCAGTAAATTATTTTTAGATGACAGCATTATAAAACCCCTTTCTGAAATTCATTTTTAATAATCGCACTACATATTATAAAAATCCCCATTATCAAAAACAAATACTTAATTTCAACAAATATTATGCTTTTAAAGCATATTTTGGCATTTTGAGATTTTTATACGCCTATTTACAAATAACAAATAAGGTGTATTATATAATATGATGTAAGCAAATGCTAACTCAAAAGAAATTATACATTTAAATTTATATCTTTTATTCTAAAATACTGGAAATTGTGTCAAAAATGTGATATTATAGAAAGCAGACGCAAATTTAAAACAAATATTTTTTATTAATTAGCCATACATTCTGCTTGGAGGACTTTGTATGCAGATAGGTTTGGATATTGGCAGCACTACTGTTAAAATAGCAGTGCTCGATGATGCCGGAAAACTGCTTTTCAGTAAATATGCCCGGCATGCCAGCCGTATTACGGAAACAATTAAAAATATTTTAGATGAGCTTAACGCACAAATGCCGTGGCTGAAATCAGCCCGCCTTGCCATAAGCGGCAGTGCAGGCATAGGCGTTGCCGAAGCCTGCGGGGTACAATTTGTGCAGGAAGTTTTTGCCGAAAAAATATGTACGGAACGCCTGAACCCCAATACTGATGTTGTTATCGAACTGGGCGGCGAAGATGCTAAAATTTTATTTTTGGGACACCATTTCGATGCACGCATGAACGATAGCTGCGCAGGCGGCACAGGCGCGTTCATAGACCAAATGGCATCATTATTAAATGTACCGGCAGAAGAACTTGACAAACTTGCCGCTACTGCCAAAACCCGCTATACCATTGCCAGCCGCTGCGGCGTATTTGCCAAAAGCGATATTCAGCCGCTGCTTAACCAGGGCGCTGAAAAAAATGACCTTGCAGCAAGCATTTTTGATGCTGTTGCCAGCCAGGCTGTAACCGGACTTGCCAAAGGGCGGCCAATCAGAGGCAACGTGCTTTACCTTGGCGGCCCATTGACATTTTTCGGCTGCCTGCGGGCAAGCTTCGATAAAATTTTAAATTTGACCGGTACCTGCCCGGATAACAGTTTGTACTACGTAGCCATCGGCTGCGCTTTTTGTGCGGAGCATACTGTTGACCTGACAACTTTAACAGAAAAAATGCGCGCCGCCGATGCCAACCGTGAATTTGAACATCTGCCGCCGCTGTTTAACAACACCGATGAATATAATGCCTTTATTGCACGCCATACGCGCGACAACGTGCCGCGCGGCGATATAAACACTGCAACCGAAGCATATCTGGGTATTGACAGCGGCAGCACCACAATAAAAATCGCCGCAGTTGCCCCGGACGGCAAACTTTTGGATTCCTTTTACCAGAGCAATAAAGGCAATCCGGTTATCGCCGTACGCGATTATCTTACCAATTTCTATACCAAATACCCAAATTGCAAAATTTTGTCCTGCGCCGTTACCGGTTATGGCGAAGAACTGATAAAGCATGCCTTCCACGCTGATTTCGGCATTGTTGAAACCATGGCGCATTTTATTGCAGCCAAAAGCCTGCTGCCGAAAGTTGATTTTATTCTCGATATCGGCGGACAGGACATAAAATGCTTAAAAATTCATAATGGCTGCATTGATAATATCTTTTTAAATGAAGCCTGCTCCAGCGGATGCGGCAGCTTTTTGCAGACTTTTGCCGGCATTCTCGGCTACACAGCGGAAGATTTTGCACAAATAGGCCTGTTTGCCGACAAACCGGTAGACCTCGGCAGCCGTTGCACCGTATTTATGAACAGCAACGTAAAACAGGCACAAAAAGACGGTGCTTCCGTAGCGAACATCAGTGCCGGGCTTTGCATAAGCATTGTAAAAAACGCACTGTTTAAGGTTATACGCCCCAGCAGCGAGGAAGATTTAGGCAAGCATATTGTAGTGCAGGGCGGTACCTTTTTAAACAACTGCGTACTGCGTGCCTTTGAACAGGAATTAAACCTTGAAGTTGTGCGCCCGGATATAGCCGGATTGATGGGTGCCTACGGCGCAGCATTATATGCCCAGGAGCGCAGCAAACTTCACGGACAGGAATCAACGCTTATCAGCCTTGAACAGCTTCGCAGTTTCTCACATACAGTTAAATCTGTAACCTGCGGTTTATGCAGCAACCATTGCCATTTAACAGTTAATATTTTTGCCGATGGCAAACCTTATATCAGCGGCAACCGCTGCGAACGCCCGGTAACCCATTGTGCGCCAAACGACAGCCTGAACCTTTACCGTTACAAGCTGCAGCAGCTTGAAGAATTGAAGCCCATCCCCGGCAAACGGGGAAAAATAGGTTTACCGCTCGGCCTTAATATGTACGAACTGCTGCCGTTTTGGCATACGTTCTTTACAGAGCTCGGCTTTGAAGTAATTACAAGCCCCATTAATGATAAAACCATTTTCCAAAAGGGACAGAACACCATTCCCAGCGATACCGTATGCTATCCTGCCAAAATGATGCACGGGCATATCAAATGGCTGCTGGCGCAGGGAGTAACGAGTATTTTCTACCCCTGCATGACTTATAATGTCGATGAGGATACTTCGCAAAACTGCTATAACTGCCCGGTGGTTGCTTACTATCCGGAAGTCCTTGCTGCCAATATCGAAGAACTTAAAAACATCCATTTCTTCTATGATTATTTAGGCCTTTTAAACAGAAAACGCCTTACTCAAGAAGTTTACAAAATGCTGCATCCCGTTTACACGGATTTAAGCGAAAAAGAAATCAAAAAAGCTCTGACGCCTGCTTTTAACGCTTACCATGCTTTTGAAGACAGGGTTAAGGCAC
Source organism: uncultured Phascolarctobacterium sp. (assembly GCA_905207485.1). GTDB lineage: Bacteria > Bacillota > Negativicutes > Acidaminococcales > Acidaminococcaceae > Fusicatenibacter_A. The sequence continues at coordinate 25,731 of CAJLLL010000003.1, read as the reverse complement.
AGGGCAAAAAAATCATTGAAGAAGCACGCAGCAATGGTATGCCAATAGTTGTTTTAGCCGGCCGCCCTTACCATACAGACCCCAAAATCAACCATGGCATTGACCGCCTTATTACCGGTCTCGGTGCAGCCTTAATCAGCGAGGATGCCATAACCGGTGAAATAGGGCGCAAGGATTTAAACGAAGACCTTGAAGTTTTAAATCAGTGGACCTACCATAGCCGTCTTTACGCCGCTGCCAAATACACAGCGGAAAACAATGATATGAATATGGTTCAACTCGTCAGCTTCGGCTGCGGCTGCGATGCCATTACGGCAGATGAATGCCGCCGCATTCTTGAAGAACACGGTAAAATTTATACCCAGATAAAAATTGATGATATTGAAAACCTTGGCGCTGCACGCATAAGGCTGCGCAGCCTGTTTGCTGCCCTTGGTTTTGAATGCTGAAATATTTTAGAAGGAGCAATTTTTATGTCAGAAAACGCTTTGCCGGTTTTTACTAAAGATATGAAAGCTACACATACCATTCTCGTTCCCGGTATGCTGCCTTTTCATTTCGCGCTGCTGCGCTCGGCACTGCAAAGCTGCGGCTACAAGGCTGAAATTTTGCAGAATACCGGACGCGACGTTGTGGAAACCGGTTTAAAATATGTTAATAGTGATATTTGTTACCCGGCACTGCTTGTTATCGGGCAAATTATTAACGCTTTGGAAAGCGGCAAATACGACCTCAGCAAAACTGCTGTTATTCTCTCCCAGACAGGCGGCGGCTGCCGCGCATCCAACTATATTTATCTTTTGCGCAAAGGCATGGAAAAAGCAGGTTTTGGCAACATTCCCATCATCAGCCTTAACGTTAACGGCATGAACGAACAACCGGGCTTTGATATGAACCTTTCTATGGTACGCAAGCTAATGGCAGCCGTTATTTACGGCGATACGCTGATGTATCTCGCCAACAAAACCCGTCCTTATGAAACCATTAAAGGCGCAGTTGACGAACTGGCAACCAAATGGCTGCATAAACTGGAAACTGCTTTTATTGAAGGCAAGGCGCAGGCTACAAGCACCATGAAACAACTCTCCAAAGCTTTGGCCGAAGATTTTGCCGCTCTGCCGCAAAAAGCAGAAGAAAAAATTAAAGTTGGTATTGTAGGCGAAATTTATATTAAATATGCCGGTTTGGGTAACAATAATTTAGAGCAGTTTTTGCAGAAACAGAACTGCGAATATATGCTGCCCGGCATGTTGAACTTTATTATGTATTGCGCTGATACTTATCTTACGGATTACAAATTATACGGCGGCAAATTTTTTAAATACGGCATTTCCAAAATGGCAATGGCTTATTTAAAACGCCTTGAAAAAATTATGCTGCATGCCCTTGATACCCAGCCTTTTAAACCGCCTGCTTCTTACGAAGAGACCAAAGCTCTGGTTAAAAATGTTATCGGCTACGGCAACAACATGGGTGAAGGCTGGCTGCTTACAGCAGAAATGCTGGAACTTGCCAAAAGCGGCTATAACAATATCATTTGCGCCCAGCCGTTCGGCTGCCTGCCAAACCATATTGCAGGACGCGGCATGCTTAACAAAATTAAAGAAATCGCGGAAAACGCCAATATCCTGCCGATTGACTATGACTCCAGCGCCTCCAAAGTTAATCAGGAAAACCGCATTAAACTGATGCTGGCAACGGCTGAATAATAATCGCATAAAAATAACCCCGCTTATCGTAAGATAAACGGGGTTTTATTTTTTATTTACTGTTTTCAGTTGTTCAGCAATCAGTTGGTTCCCTGATAAACCATACCCTGAATATCGGTATCGGCTTTAACCTGTACAAAGGTAATGGAGCCTGCCGGAATATTTACAGATTTACCGGTTACAAATGCACCGCCAATTACGCCGATAGGACCAAGTACAACCATGCCGCCGATAGCTGCACCTGCTGCACCTGCTACGGTTTTAGCTTCCTGTTTGGCAATATCGCCGAGGAATACTTTTACGCGGGTATTATCAATAGCGTAAATATAACCGAAATCAACATCGATGCGTGCATCCTGACCGAACATGCGCGGACCTACAACTTTGGTAACTTTGCCGATGCCTTCAGCACCTTTCGGCAGTACCAGCACATCGTTAACAAATACGTTATCAGCAACTTTGTATTTTACAACATCGCCGGCCTGCGCGGTTTTGCTGCTCAGGTCTTCAGCAAATTCAAGTTTAATAACGCTGTCTTTCGGCAGGGTTACGGTTTCAACAACTACAATGCCATCCTGGAAAGCCAGGTTTGCCAAAGCTTCAAGACGTCCTGCCAGAGAACCGGTGCTTACTTCACCGTTAAGCATTGTTTCCAGTGCTTCAATGCGGCTTTTTGCAGGGCCGCTGGCAGTGCTTTCCGTAAACTGCCATTCAACTGCGTTCAGTTTAGTTAAAAAGCTTGCTTCACCGCTGCCGGGATAGCCTTTAACATAATCGTACAAATTATCAACTCTATTTAAAATCGGGTCAGTGGTAATAGTGCCGTAAACATCGTCTTCAAGGCTGTCAGTTCTGCTGACCAGTGCACCTGCCTGTTCCGTGCCATACAAAGTTACTTCCAGCACGCCCAGTTTTTCGCTTGCAGACATTGTTTTCGGCGCTTCAGCAGCTTCAATGGCCGCGCTTGCCGAAATTTCATCTCCGCTGGCGGCTAAGGCGACACCCGGAAAAGTTGATGAAACAGTAAGTGTTAAAGTTAAAAGTAAGGTAAGGAGTTTTTGTTTCATTTTAGTACCTCCATGTCAATATATATTACCATTATAACACAAAGTTACATAAAAAAATAGTAAACTAATTGAAAACCGGGCCTGCTTTAAAACAAGCCCGGTTACTTTATTATGCTTTTAAGTAATTTTTCAGGTTTGCCGCAATGGCTTCTTTCATTTCGTCCATTTTAGCAAAGCGCCTTCTGTGCTGTGCACGTTTGGAAGGTTTAAGTTCCTCCATTGATTTACGGTATTCCGGAATGGGTATTTCGTAAAAGCGTTTGTCATCAGCAACAGGCTGTCCTTCACATTCCTGCCAGAAAGCATCCAGCGAAGTTTTTAGCTTTCTGTCCATGCGGACATGATTCATGGCATAATAGCCTTCGTTGCTGACAGCATAAATGCGTTCGCAGCCAAGTACTTCCGCAACATTGCGGATGCCGTAAAAAATAAGGTTTTTAGTACGGTAGCCGAAAAACGCCTTTGTTAAGCCTTTGATAACTTCCGACCCGTTGGGAGTACCCTGCAAAGCACCAATCCACAGCGCAGGTTTGCCTTCTTTATCCGGTGCCAGCCAGAACATAATCTGGTACAGCGCTTCTTTATCCCACAACAGCACCAGCGAAAGGCAGCCTTCTTTGCGCTGTCCTGCATGAAACCACAGTTCCAATGTCAACGGCTTTTCATCATAGCTGTCCTCCCACAGGCGCAGCATTTCTCCCTTAGCATACAGTTTGCGCAGGGCTTCTTCCGTCATTTTGCTTTCCAAAAATTCCACATGCGCCTTAATCAGTGCAATGCGCCCGGCATAATTGGAATTTTTATAAAAGAACTGGCGTGTTGCCTGCTCTACAAAACTTGTGGTATGGTGCAGCATATCGCGCCTTAAAGGCGTTGCCGCAAAAAAATCCAACAGTCCGCTGATTTCCGCACTGTGCAGCATGCAGCGCGTACGGAAAACAACGTAGCGTTTCCATTCTTTTAATATTTCGGTTTTATACAGGCTATGCCCGATATGACTTAAAATTTCCGTATCCATGTCAGCCTCGCAATTGTTTGATATGTAACATTATAACATATTGCAGGCTGCACTGCCAGTATCAGGCCTTATCGCGGTCATACATCGGGCGCAGGCGGTCCTGCATAGGAATTTTATCTGCCGTAGCTGCCAAAAGCGCCCATTCGTACAGCGTGCTTTGCGCGCCTGCCGGTTCCATCCGGTTGGTTACGCGGCGGTATGTACCGTTAGACTGCATCATATGTGCGCCAACATTATCGTGAAGATACAAATCAAGCACTTTTTTAATGCGTTCAATATGCGCCGGCGTTTCTACCGGGAAGAACAGCTCAACACGGTCGTTAAGGTTACGCGGCATCCAGTCGGCACTGGAAAGGAAAAGCTGCTCTTTGCCGCCGCCCTGGAACCAGAAAATGCGGCTGTGTTCAAGCTGCCTGCCTACAATGCTACGGACTGTAATATTGTCGCTTATTCCGTCCATGCCTGCACGCAAACCGCAGATACCGCGGATAATAAGGTCGATTTTTACGCCTGCTACAGAAGCCTCATACAATTTTTCTATAACAGGATAATCAATCAGCGAGTTCATTTTAGCAATAATATGCCCGCTGCCGCCTTTTTTAACAATGGCAATTTCATTGTCAATCAGTTCGTAAATCTTTTTGCGCAGCCCTAAAGGCGCCATTACAAGTTTATTCCACACCGGCGGGTCCGAATAACCGGACAATACGTTGAAGAATGCCGATGCATCGCTGCCGAACTGGTCATTGGCTGTCATCAGGCCCATATCGGTATAAAGTTTTGCGGTATTATCGTTATAGTTGCCTGTGCCAAGATGCACATAACGCTTGATGCCGTCAGCTTCTTTGCGGACTACCAAAATAATTTTGGCGTGGGTTTTCAGGCCCATTAATCCGTAAATTACATGGCAACCTGCTTCTTCAAGGCGGCGCGCCCAAATAATGTTATTTTCTTCGTCAAAGCGTGCTTTTAATTCCACCAGTACCGTAACCTGCTTACCGTTTTCAGCAGCGCGCGCCAGAGCAGCAACTATCGGAGAGTTGCCGCTTACGCGGTACAGCGTTTGTTTAATGGCCAATACGTTAGGGTCATTGGCAGCATCGCTGACAAATTTAACAACCGGGTCAAAACTTTCATACGGATGGTGCAGCAGCACATCGCGTTCACGCAGAACTTTAAAAATATCGCTGTCATCCGGCAATTCCAGCGGGCGCTGTGGTACAAATGGCTCATACAGCCAAGGCCACATACCGGGCAGTGAAGCAAACTTAAAGAAGCAGGTAGCATCAAGAGGCCCATTGATTTCATAAACTTCCTGTTCTGTAATGTCCAGATTATCGTACAGAAATTTGCGTATGCGGCTGTTTGCCTTGTTGTAAATTTCAAGCCTTACAGAAGCGCCGCGCGTACGTTTGCGCAGGGATTTTTCCACTTCTTTCAGCAGGTTGTCTATATCGTCTTCATCAAATTCCAAATCGGCATCGCGAGTAATACGGAACGGCACAACGTCCAGAATTTTGCAGCCGCTGTACAAATCAGCGCAGTGCTCGTTAATAACGTCCTCTAAAAATACAAAGCTGCGTTTTGCTTCGCCGGGAACTTCAATTAAGCGCGGCAGTACGGAAGGCACCTGTACAATGCCCATGCTGTCTTCGCCTTCCTGGTTGGTAAGTTCAACCGCCAGGTTTAAAGTTTTATTTGCCAAAAACGGGAAAGGACGTGAAGCGTCAACAGCCATCGGCGTCAATACCGGGAAAATTTCTTCCTGGTAATAACCTTCCAGCCAGCGGCGTCCGCCCTCGCTAAGTTCGCTTACGCGGCAGATATACAGCCCTGCCCCACGCAGTTCCTTAACCAGCGACAGCAGGTACTTATTTAAAAGTTTCATCTGGTCATGCGCAGCCTTACTGATTTCTTCAAGCTGCTGCTTCACCGTCATTCCGGTAGCATCACGTTTGTTAATACCGTTTTCAAACTGGTCCCACAAACCGGCAACGCGCACCATAAAAAATTCATCAAGATTAGAGGCGGTAATAGCCACAAATTTCAAGCGTTCCAGCAGCGGCGTGGTTTTAACGCCTGCTTCGCGCAGTACGCGCAGGTTAAATTTAAGCCAGCTCAATTCACGGTTAAAAAAATATTCAGGTTTATTGAGGTTTAATTTGTTTTTTTCCATTTATCTGTCCACCCGTTCCAAAACTGCCTGTAATCCGTAAACTTCTTCAAAGAACGAAGCCTTGGAAGCAAACGTCCATTCTTCTATCGTCAAATCTTCGCGTGTTACCGCGTCTACCTTCATAACCGCGTTTTTAACACTTACGCGGCAGCTTTTAATTTTCTGTTTATAGCTGCGGTCCATAGCATCTGCCAAACGCACCAGCGCAGCAATTTTAGCCACTAAAGCCATAACCTCCGGCGACATTTTTTCAACATCGGCATGAATGTTGCCGCTGAACAGCCTGTGTGCATGGTAATAACTTGCCAGTGCCACAATTTTTTTGTCCATTTCGCTGAAGCCGAGAATATCGCTTGACATTATCAGTTTATAGCTGTACAGCGAATGGCTGCGCAGAGAAACATATTTGCCGATATCATGCAGCAGCGCCGTTGCCTGCAAAAGTATGCGGCTATGGCTGTCAAGCCCATGGTGCTTGCCGAGTTTATCAAACATTGCCACAGCCAGTTTTTCAACCTGGCGGGAATGTGCTTCATCGTAATGATAGCGCCTGCCGATGCTGTGCAGAAGGCTTAACTGCTCCTGTTCAAGCTCTGCGGCATAATCCTTATTGGTTTTAGGGCCAATATGCAGCAGGCAGATGCCGTCTATAAAGCGGTCATCCGTAAGGATAATTTCCTGTACCGGCACAAGCGCCAAAAGCTGCTCGTACAATAAAATGGTCGGCACAACAAGCCCCGCTGCATCCTCATTAATTTTAAACACTTTAATAATCTGCGGCAGATTCAGTTCATGCACGGTTTTAAAAAGCTGCATAAACTGTTCCGTTTTTATACGGATAACACCGGTCTTAAACTCAATGCCCATCATCTGCAAAAGCAGTTCGGATTCAGCACCGGACAGCACCAGATAATGCACCTGCTCATTTTTTAAGGCATCCCTTACGGCGCCCATTGTGCTTGACAGATACTCTGCCAGTGCCTGATTGAATTTAAGGGAACTGCGCTGATTGCGGTTAAAACTTTCCTTAACGCGGATAACGCCGATGTTTAAGTTCTGCTGATATTGGATTACATTATCCTTAACAAAGGTAATACCCAAACCGCCGGATGAAATATCCATCATCAGCATGCTTTCTCGGGATCCGGTAAGTCCGTCAAGCTTCATTGTGCGCCGGATAGATTCATACTTGGTATAAATTTCTTCCGGCAAATCAATAACGCTTACCTTAAGGCCCGTGCGGATATAAATCTGGTCAATCAGAAATACACGGTTCAGCGCTTCGCGCACCGCAGTCGTAGCCTGTATGCTGTACTCATCAACCTCGTACTCCGTCATCAGGCGTTTAAAGCCTACAAGCAGTTCGCAGATTTCGTTTACCATGCTGAACGGGATAATTTTATTTTTAAAAGTCTCCTCGCCCAGGCGTACGCGGCGGTTGCACTCCTCTAAAATTTTCATGTTGTTCAAATTACGGTATTGCACGATTTGCATGCTTATCATCTCGGAACCAAGATGAATGGCAGCAAAAATTTTATATTGTTTTTTTCTCACAAAACCACCTCATTAAAGCATTATGTAATACTTCGACATCAACGTGTCAAATCCTTGCCCTTTATAAAGTTTTTACTATACTTTAGTACGCATTTAACATTTTTTGACGCTCCGGGCAGGATTTTTTACTTTTGCCGTAAAATATATAAATTATGCAATTTTTACGGAGGAAACTTAAACAATAAATCTGCGGGAGGAATGCATTTTGCAGAGGATAGCAATTATAGATATCGGCTCCAACTCAGCACGCCTTGTAATAACGCATATTTACAAAAACGGCGCTTACAACATGGTTTACAACCAAAAAGAAGCCCTGCGTTTAAGCCAGAAAATTGACAAAAAAGGCAACTTAACACCGCAGGCATTTGCCGATACCATTGAAACAATGAAAAGTTTTGCCCACATGTGCAGGCTTTACCACGCCGACAGAACCATTGCCGTGGCAACAGCAGCCATCCGCAATGCCGGCAACGGTGCAGAACTGACGCGCCTTGTTGAACAGGAAACCGGCATCAGCCTGCATATCATTACCGGCAATACGGAAGCCTACATAAGTTATCTTGGCGTAATTAACACCCTGCCCTATCACAGCGGCATCATCTTTGACCTTGGCGGCGGCAGTACGGAACTTATTTATTTTCATGAACGCAAAATACTCGAATCAGTTTCCGTGCCTATCGGTGCAGTCAACACCACTGCCATGTTCAATACCCGCAACACCATTAACCCGGCAACCTATAATGAGCTGACCTTCTTTTTACGCACCCGCTTTTCTGAATACGCCTGGCTGAAACAGCCAAAACTGCCATTAATCGGCGTAGGCGGCACGGCGCGTACCATTGGCAAAATTCATCAGCGGGCAACAAAATACCCTACTACCAAAATCCATAATTATAAATTAACGGTACAGGCATTCCGCGGCATTTTTAACCGCTTAAAAAATACCTCTCTTGATGAGCGCAAAAAAATCTCCGGTTTAAGCAGTGAGCGTGCTGATATCATCATTGCCGGTTCCGCCATAATTAACGCACTGTTTGAAGTTACAGGCAGCAAACAGCTTATTACCTCCGGCTGCGGCCTGCGCGAAGGGCTGTTTTTCGATTACTATTCCAAAGAACAGAACATCCCGCTGATAGCGGAAGATATTTTGGAACGCAGCACCGAAAATATTTTAAACCTTTACACGCCTGATGCAACGCACAGCAGGCACGTTACCCAGCTTGCCCTGCAAATGTTTGACAGCTGGAAACCTGTGCATGGGCTTGGCAAAAGCTGCCGCCGCCTTTTAAAAACAGCGGCACTGCTGCACGATGTTGGCATTACCATTAACTTTTACAGCCACGCCCGCCACAGCGCTTATATGATACAAAACGCCAAAATTTTCGGGCTTACACACAAAGAACAGCTTATTGCCAGCGCTATCGCAGGCTGGCACAACGGCGTATCCAAAAGCTACTTTTTCCGCGACCAGCTTTTTAAAAGCATGCTGACAGATAACAACTGGCAAACTGTTAACAAACTGGCGCTTTTACTGGCATTGGCCGAAAGCCTCGATTATACGCAAAGCAGCCTGCTGAACATTGAAAGCGCAACTGCCGGCAAAAACGGAGCCAATTTGCTGCTGCGCGCCGAAGGCGTGCCTGCCATAGAAATGCACCAAATTAAAACACACCTTAAATGGTTCTATAAAACCTTCGACATGCCGCTGAATATCAGTTTAATAGAAGAAAATGAGAAGATATAAAAAACAGCACCGCCAAAAAGCGGTGCTGTTTTTTGTTTTACTTATTCTCTTTTTGTTAAACTTACAAATTTGGTAAATTGTTTATGGAAGAACAGGTTTACCGTGCCAACCGGACCGTTACGGTGCTTAGCAACAATAAGTTCTGTAATATTTTTATTTTCCGTTTCAGGATTATAGTAATCTTCACGGTACAGGAACATTACAATATCGGCGTCCTGTTCCAAAGAGCCGGATTCACGCAAATCAGAAAGCATCGGGCGCTTTACCTGGCGCGATTCTACGCTTCGGCTAAGCTGCGAAAGAGCGATAATCGGCACATTTAACTCACGCGCAAGTGCTTTCAGCGAGCGGGAAATTTCCGAAACTTCCTGCTGGCGGTCGCCGCTTAAATTACGTTTGCCGCTACCCTGCATTAATTGCAGGTAATCGACAACGATTAAATCAAGCCCGTGTTCTGCCTTTAAACGGCGTGCGCGGCTGCGCATTTCCATGGCCGTTATGCCCGCAGTATCGTCAATATAAATCTGTGCGGCACTGAGAGTATCGGCTGTCTGTATAAGCTGCATCCAGTCCTCATCGCGCAGTTCGCCTATACGCAGGCGCTGCGAATCTATATTGGCTTCAGCGCATAACATACGCTGAACAAGCTGCTCTTTGCTCATTTCCAAACTGAAAAAGGCTACTACTTTGGGTTTGCCGTCCGTCTGCCTGCCGCTGCGGATGGCCACATTCTGCACAATATTCAGCGAAAGAGCAGTTTTACCCATGGAAGGGCGCGCTGCCAGAATGATAAAATCACTGGCATGCAGGCCGCTGGTTAAATTATCAAAATCAACAAACCCGGTCGGCAGGCCGGTTAAACCGTTTTTGTTATTCATCAGGGCTTCCAAATCCCTGAATGAATCCATAACGATATTATTAATCGGCACAAAGTCGGTATCTTTTTTGCGGTTGGAAATATCCAGTATTTTCTTTTCGGCAGTATCAATTATGTCGCTGACGTCATCGCTGCCTTCATAGCCAAGTTCTGCAATTTCCGTTGCGGAACGCACAAGCTGGCGCAGAATGGATTTTTCTTCAACAATGCCTGCATGATATACCACGTTGGCTGCTGTCGGCACGGCATTGGCAAGAGATGTAACATAAGCAATGCCGCCAATATCTTCCAGTTTGCCGTTTTTCTTTAAAACCTCCGTTACCGTTACCAAATCGACGGCTTCATTGCGGTTATAAAGTTCCAGCATGGCATTGAAAATAACTTTATGCGCCTCGCGGTAAAAATCTTCAGCGCGCAGCTTCTCCATAACTTTGGCTATAGCTTCACGCTCAAGCAGCATGGCGCCAAGCACAGCCTGCTCTGCCTCTATATTTTGCGGTGGTACTCTGTCAATCATGTCGCGCCTTATTCAGCCGCTACGGTTACGGCAAACTCTGCGGAAATTTCCGGGTGCAGTTTGGCAACCGCGGTATATTCGCCAATGCCTTTAACGGCGGTTTTCAATTCAACTTTACGGCGGTCAATATCAAGTTTGGTCTGTTCAATAAGCGCTTCGGCAACATCTTTACTTGTTACGCTGCCGAACATTTTGCCGTTTTCGCCAACACGAACTTTAACAATAACATGCACTTTTTTAAGTTGTGCTGCCAGCATAACAGCTTCATCTTTGCGCTGCGCTGCGCGGTGTGCCTGTGTTGCCTTATCCTGTTTGGCCTGGTTTAAGTTGGCTGCGTTGGCTTCTTTTGCCATTTTGCGCGGCAGCAGATAATTGCGGCCATAGCCTTCTGCGGTTTCTACAATATCGCCTTTTTTACCTAAATTTTTAACGTCCTGCAACAGAATCACTTTCATTTTCATCATTCTCCTCTAACTGTTTTTTCGCCAGTGCGATAATTTGTTTTTTAACTTCTTCAACACTGATATTTTTAAGCTGAACGCCGGCAACCGTCTGGTGTCCGCCGCCGCCAAGCTCTTCCATAATAATCTGTACGTTTACGGTACCATCGCTGCGTGCGCTTACGCCCAATGAACCGTCTGAAGAATATTCCGTAATAACAACGCTCATGCAGATGCCGGCAATATAAACCATAGCATCGGCAGCCTGAGCCGCAATAACGGAAGACCTTACCTCTTTGGGCGCATCGTTATAAACGGAAATCATTATGCCCGGTTCCGGCATTTCCGCTTCGGCAATCAGGCGCGATTTTATCTGTACGGAATCAAGGTCATCTTTAAACAACTGCCTTACCATATTAGGGTCGGCGCCGCTGCGGCGCAAAAGCGCAGCCGCTTCAAATGTACGCTCACCGGTCTGCACGGCAAAGTTTTTGGTATCTACCACAATGCCGGCATACAGCGCAGTTGCTTCGCCTTTGGAAAACTCCAGCCTGTCATTAAAGTAACCAACCAGTTCCGTAACCAGTTCACTGGTTGACGATGATGACGGTTCCATATACTGCAAAGTTGTATTTTTAATGGCATCTTCCGCCCTGCGGTGATGGTCAATAATAATGCGCCACGGAATAGCCTCCAGCACTTTCTGACTGGCAGACAGCATTTTACGGTGATGGTCAACCAAAATAAGCAGTGATTTAGGCGCAATATGTTTCAGCGCTTCTTCTTCTTCAACCATAATATCAGCGTAAACATCGTCCTCATCCATCAGCTTCATATCATTGCTGCGCAATGTTTCGGCAATTTTACGCACCGATTCGTTCTGCCCGCTGACCACAATATACGTCTCTTTGTTTAAGCTTCGTGCCATTTTTGCCATGCCGATAGCACTGCCAATAGCATCAAAATCTTCCATGGTATGCCCCATAACAAAGATTTTTTCCGCGCTCAGCATCAGTTCATGCACGGTATGCGCCACAATGCGGGCACGTACACGCGTGCTTTTTGCAGCAACGGCAGTAATGCCGCCAAAAAACTGTAAGCTGCCGCCGATAGCTACAACTACCTGGTCGCCGCCGCGCCCTAATGCCAAATCAAGCGCTTTGGCAGCGTTAAGGCTTACTTCTTCAAGGCTGCGCCCATCACAGGAAATGCCCACGCTGATTGTTGGCGTAATTTTATTGCCAACCTGTATTTCATGCACTTTTTCCAGAACAGGGAATTTCTTTTCCATCAAATCCTGCAAAGATGCCTGGTTGATGCCGATAAGATAGCTTTCTTTATTGTTGGCAAGGATAAAGCCGTTTTCTTCTTCTGCCCACTTGCTCAAAACTTCGTTTACTTCGCCGGAAATATTGGCGCGTGTACTTTCGCCCATGCCTTTGGTAACATCTTCGTAGTTATCAAAGCGCACATAAGCAAGGCACAGTTTTTCGTTAGCGTATTTTTGGCGCAAAAGTTCAAAATCCGTTACATCTGTAAGATAAAAAATAAGGCTGCATCCTTTATTTTCCTTTTTGGAATTACGGTCGCCTGTTTGAACGCGGCAATGGCGCAAACGGTAATAACGCCCGTCGATAAGCAGCAAACGCTCACCGTCTTTAATGCTTAAAGCGTCAAAAGCGTTTTCCGGCAGGTCAAAAATTTCTTCCGGACGTTTGCCGTCCACATTTTTAACACCGGCATACCCTGCATATTCCACAAACAGTTCGTTCTTCCATTGCAGTTTGCCATCCTGCCCAAAAACAGCCATTGCCACCTCAAGGTTCTGCACTGCATAATGGCTGGTACGCTCAATATTGCGCACAATGGTATCCAGATAGCCGTTAAACTGAATTTCCTTATTATAAAATCCTCTGCGGCTATACCAGTATAACCCGCCCATCGCGCCAAGTCCGACCGGCAGCCATACCCAGCCATAGCAGGTTAAAATAACGGTAAAACCTGCTATAATGCCAAGTGGCACCTTCATGTCATTCCAAAAATTCCAGATTTTATTGAACATTTTTACCGCTCCCTTTACAGGCTGCGTTCTTTTAATTTACGGTAATCAAAAACAGATTCAAACGCGCCCAAAAGTACTATTAATATCGAAAATACCTGCACGGCAAATGCTAAAATTACAGCTATTGTTCCCCACCACTGCGGTTTTTCGTTTTGATTAATCCACCAGTAAACAAGCGCAAGACCTTGTATAAAAAATACCACACTGGTAACCATTTGCAGGTTTATGGCGATATCCTGCACAATCTGCGGGGCATCGCTCCAAAACGAAACTATCATTACGGATATGCCGTAAGGCCAGATAAAATATTCCGGCACACGCCAGTGAATAAACGGCGGCAGCGGAGCAAATGCAGCGCCCATTTTAGCAAGAACCTTGCGTGCCCCCATATAGTTGGCAAAAGCAAGTATCGGCGCACAAACTACAAACGAACCGGGTAAAATCAGCCTGATTGTTTTTAAAAGCTCCTGATTGCCTTTAACTGCGGCTGCAATTTCTTCTTCACTCATACCGGCCTGACGGTAATAAACAGCGCTTTCCTGCATTGCCTGTTCAAGCCCTTCAAACATCATGTTTACAGGGTCAGTACCCATAATAAGCATGCCAAGCCAGATGCTTATTATAATGGAAACAAGAGCGGCAATTGACGAAAACAGCATTGTTTTAACCGGTTTATAACCGCGGTACATACATTCGCCAAGCACCAGTGCCAGTAAACCAAACATTGCCATAATGGAAAGCGACTGGACCGGCCCCAAAAGCGAGCCGATAACGGCGCAGGCAACTATCAAGCTCATTATGCTCCAGCGCAGGCCGTTGCGCATGCCGCACACAGCTACCGGCACAGGCCAAAGCAAATTAAACAGCGCGCCCAAAACGGGCAGATATGCGCCAAGAATGGCAAATAAAACAGCAACGGCAGCTAAAATGCCGGCCTCTACCATTTCTGAAGTTTTTCTTATCAAAATGTTCCTCCTTTTATAACAGGGCATATGCCCACGTAATTATATTTTACCGCAAAAAGGCAAAAAAGCAAAGTAAAAGTAAATAATGCGCCATCTGTAAAAAACAGCAAATCAATGTTAAAATTAAGATAATTAACATCAAAGGAGCTTATATTATGGCTGAAAATAAAATTTGCGGACGTTTTGCGCCATCGCCCAGCGGCAGAATGCACCTTGGCAATATTTTTTGCGCGCTGCTTGCATGGTTAAGCGCACGCGCCCAAAACGGCAATATGCTGCTGCGCATAGAAGACCTTGACACTTCACGCTGCACTGAAGAAAAAGCACAGGTGCTGATGGATGACCTGCTTTGGCTTGGTTTAAACTGGGATTACGGCGCAGTTCCGGGCAAACCGGCTGATGAATTTTACCAAAGCCGCCGCAGCTGTATTTATAAAAAATTTTTTGATAACCTCAGCAGTAAAGATTTAGTTTACCCCTGCTTTTGCAGCCGTGCCGAACTGCACGCCGCCAGTGCCCCGCACGCCAGCGACGGCCATTTTGTTTACCCGGGCACCTGCCGCCAGTTAAACAACGAACAGCGCACTGCCAAAATGGCAGCCTGCCGCAAATGCTCCTGGCGCATCAAAGTTCCCGATGACGATATTTGCTTTAACGATTTGCATTATGGCGCGCAAAGTTTGAACCTTGCCAAAGAGTGGGGCGATTTTATCGTGCGGCGCAGTGATGGCATATACGCCTATCAGCTTGCCGTTGTTATAGACGATGCCCTGATGGGAGTAACTGAAGTTATCCGCGGGCGCGATTTATTAACTTCAACTGCACCGCAGCTTTACCTGTACGGCTTGCTTGGCTTTACGCCGCCGCAGTTTGACCATTTGCCGCTTTTAACAGCTCCGGACGGCCGCCGCCTTGCCAAACGTGATATGGATTTGGATATGGGAGCGCTGCGGACGCATTATAAAACGCCGGAAAAAGTTATAGGAAAACTTGCTTTCCTTGCCGGTTTAACAGCTACGGACGAACCTGTTAAAGCAAAAGAACTCATCTCCATTTTTAATTGGAAAAAAATACCGCAGCAGAATATAATAGTACAAAATTAAATAACAGCCAAATTTAAAAGAAAACAGCACCCCAAATAAAAAGAGGTGCTGTTTTTATTTGGCCGTTTACACGCTGCCGCCGTAATAAAATATGTACAGCGCATAAAGTGCCGCTAAAAATATTAAGTTATCGACAGTAAAAATAGTAAGGTATTGCCGCCTTAAATGCGGATATTTGGCAGCTACCTGTTTATAGGAAATAAGGCTTGCCATTGATGCAATCAAAGTGCCGAGCCCGCCCATGTTAGTGCCGATAATCAGCGCCGCATAATTATCGCTATAACCGGAAAGCAGCATTGCCGCCGGCACGTTGCTGATAATCTGGCTTACTGCTACGCTTATCAGCACTTCATTACCAGCAAGAATGCCGTTAATAAAATTATGCAGGCTTTCTACATGATTCATATTGCCAACGAAAATAAAAAAGAATAAAAACGTCAACAAAAGCGAGTAATCTATCTGCCAAAACAAATTTTTGTTTTTGTACAGCAGCGCCGCCGAAACCACCGCCAAAAGCACCAGGTGCGGCACAAAATGTGCCACCGTTAAAACGCACAATGTAAATAAACCCAGGTAAAACGCCACCGTGCGCTTATCCTCCAGCCGCTCCGCTTTAATATCCAGCTTTAAATGTTCTTCCGGATAAAACACAACCACAATAACCGTAAGCATAAAGGCAGCCATTCCGGTGTAGAGCCACATTAGTTCCAAAAATTCCGGCACGCCCATACCTGAAAGTGAAAATAAATATAAATTCTGCGGATTGCCAATCGGTGTAAACATACTGCCAAGGTTTGCGGCAATTGTCATCAGCGTTATAGTGCCGCACATTTTTTCCGTTAAATTTATCATTTCCAAAATCATAATGCCAAAAGGCACAAAGGTAATTAAGGAAACGTCATTAGTAATAAACATGCTGCTAATAAAACACAGAAACACTAAAGTAAACACAATGCCGCGGCGTGTTTTTACTTTAATTAAAATGCGGCTGCCGATAAATTGCAAAAAGTTCTGCCCTCGCAGCCCTTCGATAATAAGCATCAGGCAAAACAGCATAATCAGCGTGTTAAAATCTATATAGCGCAAATATTTTAAACTTGGCGGTTCAATAAGGCAGCTAATAAGCGCCAGCACCAGCGAAATACTTAAAACAGCATCTCCGCGCAAATAGTTTTTTATTTTTGCCAGCACCTGTACCACCCTTCCGCCACGGCGTTATAATTTCCAAAACATTGTACCACAAATTGCTGCCGCAAAAAAGATTTCACTCAATTTTTATTGTGTGTTTTAATTGCTTACTTTTGTTGACACAATTATTTAATAGAGTTACACTAATATCAATATAATAAAAATAAAACGGCAATAATTAAAAAGCCGTTACAAAATTTTTGTATTGTGAGGGAAAGATTATGCAAAATAACACACAGGCCAAACTTATGCTTTGCTCGGCAATGGCTATCTTCGGCACACTTGGCGTTTTCACCAGAAACATTGACGTTACCAGCGGTGAACTGGCGTTGTACCGCGCTGTACTGGCAACGCTCTTAATCGGCACCTACCTTATGTTTTTTGCCAAGGATGGGCTCAATTTTAAATCTGCCGGGCGTGAATTACCTGTTCTTCTTGCCTCCGGCATCGCCATGGGCATTAACTGGATTTTATTGTTTCAGGCATACCGCTACACCACTATCTCTGCGGCAACGCTGAGTTATTACTTTGCCCCGGTTATTGTTACCGTAGCATCGCCGCTGCTGTTCCACGAGCAGCTTACAAAAAAACAAATTATCTGTTTTGTAATGTCTACGCTTGGTCTTGTGCTTATTATCGGCACCGGCACCGAAGAAGGCGCCGCCAATATTACCGGCATTTTATTCGGCCTTGGCGCGGCAGTGTTTTATGCCACTGTTATTTTGCTTAACAAATTCATTAAAAATGTCGCCGGTATTCAACGCACGGTTTTGCAGCTTATTGCCGCCGTTGTTACCCTCCTGCCGTATGTACTATACAGCAGCGGCATTAACCTTGGTAATTTAGACAGCGTCGGCTGGGCCTGCCTCTTAACAGTCGGGCTGTTCCATACCGGCATTACCTACTGCCTGTATTTTTCTTCGCTGAAAGATTTAACCGGACAACAGGCAGCAATTTTAAGCTATATCGACCCGCTTGTAGCTGTATGTATTTCCGTGCTGCTTTTAGGCGAGCCCATGACATTGATGCAGCTTGCCGGCGGCGCGCTGATACTGGGCTTTACCCTGTGGAACGAAAAAGAATGATTAACCGCGGAGGATATGATGAGTTATTGCAGCTGGGCCTTGCATGATGAACTTAATAAGGCATACCACAATACAGAATGGGGCGTGCCGCTGAAAGATGACCAAAAGCAGTTTGAATTTCTTTCCCTTGAAGTTATGCAGTGCGGCTTAAGCTGGACACTTGTGCTAAAAAAGCGTGCGGTACTGCAAGCCTGCTTTGATAATTTTGACTACAAAAAAATTGCCGCTTATACAGAAACCGATGTAGAGCGCATTATGTCTACCGAAGGCACGATACGTTCCATTGGCAAAATACGCGCCATTATTAGCAACGCACGGCAGTTTATTAAAATCCGCAGCGAATTCGGCAGTTTTTCCAACTATTTGTGGCGTTATTCAGGCGGTAAAACCATCCTTTACAATAAACACGCCGAAGGTTACATCCCTGCCAGCAACGGCCTGTCCGATGCTATCAGCCGTGATTTGAAAAAACGCGGTTTTAAATACCTTGGCAGCGTAACGGTGTATTCGCACCTGCAAGCCTGCGGCATTATTAATGACCATGGGCAAAACTGTCCACGCTACCGCGAAATTAACGAAAATTACCCTACTGTTATTAAACGCCGTTACAAAGAACATGATATTAACAAATTTGATTAATACCCAAAACACAAAACCACCGTTTCAAAGCGGTGGTTTTAATTTTATCTCATAAGTATCCAGTTAATGCCTGCGGCGCTGCGTTTAATAATATCGCGGTAATGCCCGCCTGGATTAAGTTCGTAAACACAATCGGCACCAAGGCTTTGGCAGTGCTTAAAAATTTCTTCTGTCGCATCCTGCACGGTTTTTAAATAAGCGTTGCGCGTTCTGCACTCCCTGTCGCCCAGCGAAAAATACATATATTCCGGCACCTTTGCCATATTATGCCCCAATGCAAAATCCTTAAAACCGGGGTACCACAGCGAACCGCTCATGCTCGCCGCGCGGCTGAACAAATCAGTTTTATACAGCGCATATACCGTAAACAACCCCGCCAGTGAATAACCCGCCAAACCGCGCCAGGCAATTTTGCCGGGCAGCATGCTTTCTGCCTGCGGCATAATTTCTTCCGTCAGCAACTTTAAATAAACATCCGCGCCGCCAGTAAACATCTCGCTGTACTTAAACAAATCGCCCGCTGCCCACGGCGAAAGTTCTGCTTCCCAGTTCAAACCGCTAATTGTAACTAACGTAAAATCCGGGCAACAAAGCTTTTGCAGCTCCGCATAAACATCGCCGCCATCATCGTTGTAGGTTGTTAAATAAATTACCGGTTTGTTATACGCTATAGCAGAATAAACGGTTATTTTTTTGTTGTCAATAGTAAAAATTTTGTTCTCCATTTTTAATTTAACTTTCAAAATTTTATTTTAATTATAATAAGAAAGCACTTAACTAAATACGGTCATTCAACACCAAACATCGGCTTACCGTCTTTTCTTGCTATCATGCCAAGAGTAATGTCATCATAAAGTTCCTGCGTATATACATAGGTGCCGTTTTTAAGATTTGCCACATAATCAGCAATAAAATCCTTAAAGGATGGCGCAATAAGTTCACGCTCCGGCGAATTATACCAAAAAGTAATAACCTGCCCTGCATTGCCGCCTTCTGCCGGTGCAAAATCAAGACACAGGCAATGTCCGTCAGCCGTTGCGGCAAAAGGCACCCACAATGTACAGCCCCATACATTTTTTATGCCCGACTCTGCTTCAGCAGGAATTTGCAGAAAATCTTCTTCGTTAAATTTGAAAGCATCCCAAAAATAAAGTATCTGCTTTAAGCTGCACAAAAAGAACGTATCAAAAAGTGCATCTGCATATTCATTCTGCCCATTAAACGCTCGGTAAAAGTTTTTAAAATCCTCCGGCAGCGTAATATTCATTTTTTCTTCCGCAGCTTTCAGTTCTGTTTCCGTTGCTCCGGCAAATAAATCCGGCTGAAAGCCCTGTATATTTTTAATGGTTTCTGCAAAATTTTCAATAAAGTTCATAAAATAAACCTTTTACTTTAAATAACTTACCCGCGCCACTCTACCGTTTCACTCCACGGTTTGCGCGGGCGCGGTGCAGGTTCTTCATCGGCGTAGCCCAGTGCAATAGCTGCAAATAATTCTCCACTGCAATTCAGCCATTCGCACAGTTCATGGTAAGCGAAATAAATATCGCAAATCCACAAGCTTCCCAAACCTTTTTCGACTGCCGCCAGCGATATATTCTCCACCGCTGCGCCTACAGATTGGGCATTGCAAATTTCAAACACCCGGTTTTCGGCATTTTGCGGTGCCAGCAAATCAAGCCCCAGCGGATTAACTACAAAAATCAGTACAGGGGCCTGCCGCATAATGTTAAGCGTGTTGTGCGCGCCGCCGATATACACAGCACTCTCTGGCAAAAGCGGCTGCTGCGCCTCGCGCTTTAAGCCGCGTTCCATTACGTCAAGCGCTTCTTCTTTAGCCTGACCGGTTGTTACAATAAACTTCCACGGCTGCCTGTTTTTTGAAGACGGCGCAAGCGAACCGGCACGCAAAACTTCTTCAATTATTTCGCGCGCTACCGGCGTTGTTTTAAATTTGCGTATACTGCGCCTTGCGGCGATTGCGTTAAGCATTTTCTTCCTCCGTCAGCATTACCGAAAGTTCTTCAATAATCTGCCGTAAAATTTTAACCGTTTCTTCAAGCGGCAGGGCAAGTTTTTCGTCAAATACCATCTCAGGCAGCAGCGGCACATGAATAAAACCTACTTTTACCTTGCTGCCTGCAAAGTGATGCGCCACCATATAAAAAATATCGTTGCATACATAGCCGCCGGTGCAATAACCTAAATGCACGGGGCAGCCCTGCTTTTGCAGACTCGCCACAAGTTTATGTACGGGTATGGTGGCAAAGTATGCCGCAGGGGCGCCGGGCACTACCGGCTCGCCCCACGGTTTTGCGCCTTTATTGTCTTCAATAAGCGCATCACGCAAATTAACGGCAACAGTATCAATATGCAGTTTGGTGCTGCCGCTGTCCATACCCGTCATTAAAATAACGGCCGGCTTTACACGTTCTGCTTCTTCAAGCAATAATCTTCCTGCCGTGCCGTAAATGTTGGGCAGCATCAATTTTGCAACGCTAAAACTGCCAATAACATCCGGCAGCGCCTTTACCGCTTCCCACGATGGGTTAACATTATAATGCGCAAACGGGTCAAACCCGGTTAATAACAGTTTGTGCATTATTTTGCCATCCGGTAGATATTTTCCATATCCTCAATATTCAGTGCTTTAAAGCCGCCAATAGTGCGCGTGTTTTTAAAGCTGCACTTATAAGCCAGTTCCTTAATCTGTTCTTCGGTAAGTTCAATGCCCATGTCGCTTATTTTGGTAGGCATGTTGATGCTTCTAAAGAAGTTTTCCATAGCTTCAATGCCTTCAAGGGCAATTTTTTCTTCATCGCCTGCGGTATAGGGAATGCCGAATACATTAACGGCAAGCTGTACAAAACGCGCCGGATTCGCAGGCATTACATAGCGCGCCCAGCTTCCCCAAACTGCCGCCAGTCCTGCACCATGGGCAATATCAAACATACCGCCCAGTTCATGCTCAAGCTGATGGCAGGCCCAGTCTCCCAAAGTGCGGTCGCCGGTAATATCGTTATGTGATAAAGTTCCGCTCCACATAATTTCGGCGCGGGCATCATAATCATCGGGCTTTTTAAGCGCAATTTTTACGTTGCGCATTACGTTTTTAATCAGCGTTTCGGCAATGCCGTCCGTTAAATTAAGCTGTTTTACATTGGGCTTAACAAAAAAGCGTTCCAGGCTGTGTACAATAATATCGGTACAGCCGCTTGCCGTTTGGTAAGCAGGCAATGTATAAGTAAGTTCCGGATTCATAACGGCAAATTTGCAGTAAGCGTAAGGCGAATATGCCCCGCGTTTTAACCAGCCTTCTTCATTGGTAATAATGCTGGCGTTGCTCATTTCGCTGCCCGCAGCGGCAATGGTCAGCACCGTGCCGATAGGCAGGCACGCCTGCGGCGCTTTGCCGGTGTAATAATCCCATACATCACCTTCATTGGTCAGCCCGTAACCGATGGCTTTGGCGCTGTCGATAACGCTGCCGCCGCCAACAGCCAGAATAAAATCAACATTTTCTTTTCTGCCAAGTTCAATGCCTTCATAAACTTTGCTTAAACGCGGATTGGGCACAACTCCGCCAAGTTCCACATAACTGATGCCTGCTTTATCAAGAGATGCGCAGATTTTATCAAGCAAGCCGCTTTTTTTAGCGCTGTGCCCTCCATAATGGATAAGCACTTTTTTTGCTCCCTGCTCTTTGCATAATTCGCCAACGCGTGCTTCCATGCCGCGCCCAAAAATTACTTTTGTCGGTGCTAAATATTGAAAAAATTCCATTGTTTTCAGCTCCTTTTTAATGCTATACTCTTATGGTACGCCAAAACAGACGGCATGTAAATATCCTTAAAAAAGTTTTACAACGGGCAGGCGTTTATAAAAAAATGGCGAAAATAATAATATTGTAAGTTTTTTACGGGAGGTTTTATTATGCAAGGCAAAAAATATATAGCAATGGCGCTTGTTTGCGGCTTTGTGCTTGGCAGCAGCACTGCGCCGGTACAGGCAGGCATTTTGGGCACTGTTTTAAAAGGCGGCGCAGTAGGCCTTCTGGTCAGCCAGTTTGACGACCAGTTAAACAGCGCCATCAACACTTTAACAGGCAAATACGCTGTCAGCAGCAATTACGCTACCAAAGTTGTGCCAGTAATTACCGTTGGTGATGGCAGCTATGCCGGTGCGGCACAGGTAAGCGGCCCGCATGCCCAGGTAGAAAAATGCCAGGCAGCGCTTTTAATTGAAGCATCGTTTTTCGGCAGCTTCCGCGCCAAAGCACTGATACCGATTGACAAAGTTGCCATTACCGATGTTAACCGCGTACAGGGTGTAGGCGTATCGGCACAGATTGATGTAAAACTTTAATGACGGAGCATATTGTGACAATAGAAACCTTTATTGAAAAGTTACAACAATATAATAAGCCTTTAGTATTTAACCCCTGGCAGGATTATGACCCCGAATGCGACATCGGCCCGGAAGCGCCTGCCATCCGCGCGGCTAATTTTAAGCGTTATCTTGAACTGCGCCAAAACGCGCACTTTTTATTCATAGCCGAAGGGCTCGGCTACCAGGGCGGTCATTTTTCCGGCATGGCAATGACGAGCGAACGTATTTTGCTTGGCCATCATCCGGATGTTAACCCGCAGGCAGTGCTTGGCGAGTGGCATTATGAACGTACCAGCAGCCCGCAAAGCCCGCGCCTTAACCGCACGCAGAAATTGTACGGCTTTAATGAACCCACGGCAACGGTAATGTGGAACACCATTGCAAGGCATGGACTTTCACCTTATGATACGGTTTTATGGAATATTTTTCCGTTCCATCCTTATAAAGATGGCAATATTTTAAGCAACCGCACGCCAACCGGAGATGAACTTGACGCCGGAATTGAATACGCACGCCTTTTAATGCAGCTTATTCCGGGCATGAAGGTTGTTGCCATTGGCCGCAAATCGCAGCAGACCTTAAGTAAATACGGCGTAGCCTGCGATTGCGTACCACATCCATCCATGGGCGGCGCAAATGCTTTTAAAGCGGCAGTAGCTGCGCTTTTTGCCGCACAAGGCGGTGAAACCAATGGCTAAAAGCAATTTTACGCGCGATGAAACCATTAATATCGCCGTAAAAATAGGCAAAATTCTGCTTAAAAGCGGTGCGGAAACCTACCGTGTTGAAGATACCATTTCCCGCTGCTGCCTGGTGCATGGTTACGAGGTAGACCCGTTTGTAACGCCGACCGTTATCATTTTAGGCAATGAAGATACCGACAGTTTTATCCGCGTAAGCCGCATTGGCTACCGCAGCACCAATTTAAGCCTTATCAGCGAAATGAACACCATGTCTTATAATTTTTCCAAATGGGAAATGAATTACGAAGATACCTGTAACTGGCTTGAAAAAAAATGGCGGCAGCCCGCTCCTTATGGCAAATGGTCCGTTTGTCTGGCATCGGCCATTGGGTCGGCGGCCTTTTCGGCTATGCTGGGCGGCAACAGCCACGATTTTATTGCCGCCTTTGTAACTGGAGGCACGGCAATGCTTGTGCTTAAGCAAATTGCCGGTTACCACCCCAGCGCCTTTTGGGAAAATGCAATAGCAGGCGTTGTTATCGGTACAGTGGCATTATCGTGCTGCGCCATAAGCGTGCAGTGCACCATGGAAAAAATTATTGTAGGCGCGCTGATGCCTTTTGTTCCGGGAGTACCGTTCTGCAACGGCCTGCGTGACTATATGGCAGGCAATTTAATGAGCGGCAATTCACGCATAGCCGAAGCGCTGCTGTTTGCTTCTTCCATTGCCATCGGCATCGCATTTGTGCTGCGTGCCTGGTTTATCTGGGGGTGGGATTTATGGAAATGATTACCGCATTTCTGTTCGCCTGCCTTGCTACCATGGCCTTTGCAGTGCTGTTTCAGGCACCTAAAAAAATTGTGCTTATCGATGGCTTTATTGGCGCTATCGGCTGGGTAGTTTTTATCTACCTGCGGCATGAACTTGGCTATACATCTTTCGTTTCCAACTTTACGGCTACCATCTCTCTTGCTCTGGCAAGTGAATTAAGTTCGCGTATTTTCAAACAGCCGGTAACTGTATTCGTTATACCTGGCATTGTGCCGTTAGTACCCGGCCTTGGCATTTATCAGGGCATGTTTGCCATTATAAACAACGATTACAACAACGGCACTTCCATCCTGCTCACCGCCATGACGGACTCCGTAGCCATTGCTATCGGCGTAATGCTTGTTTCCAGTTTATTCCGCGTAATTAAGGTGCGCCGCTTTATGCTGCAATACCACCGTTCCAAACGACAGATGGAAATGAAAGTAAAGGGCAAGAAATGAAGCTATACCATAACTGCTTTTTAATTTAATAATGTATACATTTTAATTAAAATATAAATTTTGTTACACCTCTTGCTATATGCGAAGGCTAAGTATATAATATTTTTATAGTTATCCAAAGTTTGAAAGGAGCAGTAAAACTCATGGAAAAAATTTACGAAGGCAAAACTAAAACCGTTTATCAACTTGAAAACGGTAACGTACTCTTAAAATTTAAAGATGACTGCACCGGCAAAGACGGCGTATTCGACCCGGGCGAAAACAGCATCGGCCTTACCATTGAAGGTATCGGCAAAGCAAACCTTGAAACCTCTATCCACTTCTTTGAAATTCTTAAAAAAGAAGGCGTAAAAACCCACTATGTAAGCGCTGATATCGACAACGCTACCATGGAAGTTCTTCCCTGTAAAGTATTCGGCAAAGGCCTTGAAGTTATCTGCCGTTTAAAAGCAACCGGCAGCTTCATCCGCCGCTATGGCGATTACATTGCTGACGGCACCGCAATTGAAGGCGGCTATGTTGAAACCACTTTCAAAGATGACGCTAAAGGCGATCCGCTGGTTACCGAAGACGCTCTTGTTGCACTCGGCATCATGGGCCACGAAGATTACAAGAGCCTGAAAGAACAGACTCTGAAAATCACCAAAATCGTTGCTGAAGACCTTGCTAAAATCGGTCTTGACCTGTACGATATCAAATTTGAATTTGGTTACCACAACGGCGAAGTTATCCTCATCGACGAAATCGCCAGCGGCAACATGCGCGTTTACAAAGACGGCAAATATGTTGACCCTGTAACCTTAACTTCCATTATCCTCGGCAAATAAAGCATAAAATAAAAAAGAACGGCTTAAACAGCCGTTCTTTTTTATTTATCTCAAAAATTTTGCCCTAAAATTGCCGTTTTTTACTAAAATAAAATAATACTTTGGCGTGCGAAAACATAAATAATGTGCGAATTAAATCCAAAATAAAATGGCACAACCATTAATATATGATAAATAGTGAGGGCAAAAAGCCAGTGTTTATGCGGCTTGCATGATACAAAAAACAACGTTATTTTATTTAATATTATCTTTATAAAAGTGAAAGAAAGCTGCCTTTGCTGGCAGCTTTCTTTTTTCCATACAAATGACGGATGTCAAAAAGCAGATACAATCTGTTATTACAAACAATAAATACTTTGATAATTTACATCTCGCCATCCTGTTTCTTTGAATGATTGAATGCTACGCCATAATAT
>CAJLLL010000002.1 GCA_905207485.1 uncultured Phascolarctobacterium sp. | reverse complement strand
GGCAACCACTTCATTCATGCTGCACGCCGCAACATTGATTTGACCGTTGTTGTTTACAACAACAGCATTTACGGCATGACCGGCGGCCAGTATTCCCCGATGACCCCGACCGGCAGCAAGGCAACTACCGCTCCTTACGGCATGCTTGAGCCTGACTTTAACCTGACCGAACTTGCCAAAGCTGCAGGCGCAACCTTTGTTGCCCGTGCAACTACCTTCCATGCGCAAATGCTGGCAGATCTTATCGTTAAAGGCATTCAGCATAAAGGCTTCAGCCTTATTGAAGCTGTATCCGCCTGCCCGATTTCCTTCGGACGCCAGAACAAAATGGGCGGCCCTGCTGAAATGATGATGTGGCAGCGCGACCATGCAGTTCCTGTTGCTGCCTGGGACAAACTGCCGGAAGAAAAGAAAGAGGGCAAATTCCCTATCGGCGTACTGTATGAAGTTACCGGCAGAAAAGAATATACCGAAGCATACGATGAATTGATTGCCATGGCACAGGGAGGTAAATAACATGAAACAAGAATTCCGTTTATCCGGCACCGGCGGCCAGGGCCTGATTCTTGCCGGTATTATCTTAGCCGAAGCTGCACTTCTTGACGGCAAACTGGCAATCCAGTCGCAGTCTTATGGCCCGGAAGCACGCGGCGGCGCATCCAAATCGGAAGTTATTATCTCCGAAGATGCCATCCATTTCCCGAAAGTAACCAAACCGGGCGTGCTTTTGGCAATGAGCCAGGATGCCTGCGATAAATATTCCCACGACCTTGATAAAGACAGCGTAATGATTACCGACAGCCTGTTTGTAAGCAAAGTGCCTGATTTTGGCGGCAAAGTTTACGAACTGCCTATTACCCACAGTGCACGCGAAGGTTTGGGCAAGGTTTTGTTTGCCAACATTATTGCTTTGGGCGCACTGGTTAAATTAACCGGCGTTGTAAGCGCTGAAAGCCTTGAAAAAGCAGTTTTGAACCGCGTACCGAAAGGCACCGAAGACAAAAACCGCAAAGCGCTTGAAATTGGTATGAACCTGATTAAAGACTAAGCCAAACATCTAAAATAAAACCCGTCCATTTTTATGGACGGGTTTTTGTATGTTATGTTGTTTTTTGGATGTGGGTATCTTAGAATAGACAAGCACGGTAAATATCTATGCCAGCCAGTTTTTATGCTTTGATATAGTTGTAGGTGGTGTTATAACTACATACGAAGCGTTGTCATTGATGATAATGTTCACTATGCTGATAGTATCCGTTTTCATAATAGATAAAACAACGAAAAAACCGTTTAATGCATGGTTAATATATAACTTTGTTCCGGGTTATGCAAGTTTGTTGGCACAGATAAGTTCTGCAATTTCCTGCGGCGTATCTACAATAAAATCCGCACCGGCTTCTTCCAGTTCACCGGGGGCAGCATAGCCGTAAGTTACGCCAACAGCTTTAATGCCGCAGGCTTTGGCGCCAAGTATATCGTGGCGGCGGTCGCCAATCATCAGCGCCTGCGCTTTTTGCGTACCTTCAAGGTTAAAGTGCGCCAGCACATCGGCAACAACATCTGCTTTTGTGGGCAGTGAACCGTTAAAATCCGGACCACTGATGTAATCAAAATACTGCGTAATGTTAAAATAATCTGCCACGCGGCGGGCAAAAACGGCAGGTTTGCTGGTGGCAATGGCAAGCGTATAGCCTTGCTGTTTAAGCTGTGCCAGCATTTCCGGCACGCCGGTATATATTTTGTTTTCGTAAATGCCGGTACCGGCAAAGCGTTCACGGTATTTGGCAGTGCCGGTGCGGGCTTCTTCTTCCGTCATGCCGTAAAATTTCATAAAACTTTCAATAAGCGGCGGGCCGATAAAAGGGCGCAGTTTGTTTAAATCCGGTTCATCTACGCCAAGCGCTTTAAGCGCATACTGCACGCATTTGGTAATGCCTTCGGCAGAATCGGTTAGCGTGCCGTCGAGGTCGAATAAAATATATTTATACATTAAAATTTCTCCTTTAATATTTTTACAAGAGTAATTATAATATAAGCGTAGATTGTTTTACAAGTGAGGGGTTTGAAATGACAGAAAAATTATTTGAAAACGATGCTTATTTATGGCAGTGCGAAGCTAAGGTTACAGCCTGTGAACCTTGCAAAAACGGTTATGCCGCAGAACTTGACCGCACGGTGTTTTTTCCAGAAGGCGGCGGGCAGCTCAGCGACCGCGGCAAGCTGGGAGATGCTGTTGTTACCCATGTGGCGGAAAAAGAAGGGCGCATTTCGCATTACTGCGATAAACCTCTTGAGGTAGGCAGCATTGTTAAAGCCGAAGTTGACGGGGTGGTGCGCCTTGACCATATGCAGCAGCATTGCGGCGAGCATATTTTGTCTTACGCTGCGTGGAAGCTGTTTGGCGCAAACAATATCGGCTTTCACATGAGTGAAGGGCTCGTTACCATTGACCTTGATAAAGAACTGACGGCGGAAGAACTGGCGCAGACCGAAGATTTTGCCAACCGTGAAATCTGGCTTGATAAGCCTGTCAGCGTAAGCTATGTGCCGCATACAGATTTGGATAAATATACCATGCGCAAGAAAAATACCAAACTTACGGGAACGCTGCGCCTTGTAAGCGTACAGGACGGCGATATCTGCACCTGCTGCGGCACGCATCCGCACCGCACCGGTGAGATTGGCATTATTCATATCGTCAGCGCCGAAAAACATAAACAGGGGCAGCGCATCAGCTTTTTGTGCGGGCGTTGGGCTTTGGAGGCCGTGCGCCGCAAAAACTCCGTGCTGCGCAAAACGGCACAGATGCTTTCTGTAAAAACTGTGCAGGTGCCGGAAGCAGTAGAACGGCTGCAAAGCGAAATTACGGCATTGAACGCACGCGTTAAAGAAAAAACAATGGCGCTTTATGATGCGCAGCTTCCGCAGTTTTTAAGCACGGCGCGCATGTTGCCGGATAACAGCCGCCTTGTTATAATAACGCCGGAAGATTGCAGTGCGGCAGATGCCAAAATGCTGCTGCAAAAAGTAACGGCAATGGAAAACCTGCTTGTCGGCGTAATTTACAAAGCAGGCGGCAGGGTAAACTATATGTTTGGGCACAGCGCAGATGTAAACGCCGATTGCCGT
Organism: uncultured Phascolarctobacterium sp.; assembly: GCA_905207485.1. Lineage (GTDB taxonomy): Bacteria > Bacillota > Negativicutes > Acidaminococcales > Acidaminococcaceae > Fusicatenibacter_A. The sequence continues at coordinate 81,317 of CAJLLL010000002.1, read as the reverse complement.
ACATATTGCCAAAAAGCTAATGAACTGTATGGCGGGCGCGGCGGCGGCAAACCCGATTTTGCCCAGGGCAGCGGCGCAGATACAACGGACTGGCAGCAAAAAGCACATACGCTGTTTATGTAGTAATAAAATAAAAAAGAGGCATATCATTATGATATGCCTCTTTTTTGTTTTTATTTGCTTGTAGTCAGTTCTGCAATTTCCTGCGGCGTATGCGCAGTATAACCTGCGCCGGCTTCATCTTCCGTCATGCCGTAAAATTTCATAAAACTTTCAATAAGCGGCGGGCTTGTAAAAGGGCGCAGTTTGTTTAATTTTGGTTCATCCACTTGGTTTTCTTTAATTAATAAATTATTTTTGATAGAGATAATCCCTTACAGTGTTATAGCTGCCTTCCTTGCCTACAAGAATGAAACAGTCTCCTTCTTCAAACAGGGCGTAAGGCCCAGGGGAAATGATGAGTTCGTTTTTTTTGCGTATAGCAACAACTGTAACGCCGGTGTTTTGCCAAAAGTTTATTTCCGAAATCATTTTGCCGAGAAAGCGGCATTCTTTGGTAATTTTAATTTCGTAAGGCAATATGGGCGCATTTAAACGGAAAACTTCAATCTGATGCAAAAGCTTATGTACATTTTCTAAAAGTTCATTTTGCTGTTTTTGCTGTTGTGCGGCAAGCTGTTCAATATTTTCTTTTACAGAATTAACATCGGAAAAATGTTGAAAGCGGTGCGCAAGGCGTTCAGCAGCTTCTTTAGAGGCAACTACTGCGCCGCTGCCGCCGGTGACGCTTACTATTCCTAAATCTTTTAAAATAAAAAGCGCCCTGCGGATTGTTTCTGGGGAAACTGCATACTGGGCTGCCAGCACGGAACGCCCATATAATTTTTCACCCGGCGTGTAAACGTCTTCGGCAATTTTTTTCGCCAAGTCAAGGGCTATTTTTTGATAAACAGGTTCAGCAATTTGATGTTTGTTCGGCATGGTTATCTTCCTTTTAAAAATCTTTATAAAACTTTTATTTGACCTAATTCAAAAAAGCGTTTACAATGAAAGCAAACCAACAACTTTATAATAATATTAAGTTGTCGAAATGTCAAGCAGGAGGCAGGTCTTATGTTGAAAAAATTTACTACCCTGATTGCTGCGCTGTGCCTGGGCATTAACCTGTCCGGCTGCGGCGGAATAAATGAAAAAGCCGTTGTTTTTGCCGATGGCGGTTGGGACAGCGTTAAGTTCCATAATGCTGTTGCAGTGTATATTGCTAAAAATGCTTACGGCTTAGAACCGGAAATTTTATCAAGTTCGACCCCTATTTTAGAGGCGGCGCTTGTACGCGGTGATGTTGACGTTAACATGGAATTATGGACGGACAACACACCGGCATATGCCGGCGATAAGGCGGCGGGCGGCGTAGTAGAACTGGGCATTAATTTTGATGATAACCGCCAGGGGTTTTATGTGCCCCGTTATGTTATTGAAGGAGACCCGCAACGTGGAATTGAACCGGCAGCGCCGGGTTTAAAAACTGTAGCTGACCTTGCGAAATACAAAGAAGTTTTTAAAGATGAGGAAGAACCTGAAAAAGGGCGCATTTACGGAGCTATTCCCGGTTGGGCGATAGATGCCGTAATGTATAAAAAATATGAATATTATGGGCTTGATAAAGATTTTGTTTATTTCCGCCCGGGCAGCGAGGCAACTATGAACACTGCGTTTATGGCTGCGTATGAAAAAGGTTTGCCCATAGTTGGTTATAATTATGAACCAACATGGCTCAGCGGCAAACTGGATATGGTTTTGTTAGATGATGCTCCTTATGACCCACAGGGTTTTGAAGAAGGCAAAACGGCAGCCCGCCCGGTGCCTGTCGTTGTAGCGGCTAATAGCCGTTTTCCGCAGCGTCAGCCGGAATTTACAGAGTTTTTAAAGCGTTACCATACAAGCAGCGCGCTTACGGCAGAAGCGCTTGCTTATATTGCCGACAACCGTGCCAGCTATGACGATGCGGCTATACATTTTATGACTGTACATGACGATTTGCTTGATAAATGGCTGCCGCCTGATAAAGCACAGCTTGTGCGGGAATGTTTGCAGAAAGAACGGGGTTGATTTTATGCAGAATATACTTTTTAATTTTCCGGAAATTAATTTGAATATCACAGAGCCAATTGATAACTTTGTGCGTTATATTAACATTAATTACGGTGAATTTTTTGTCCTAGCCAAAAGAGTGCTAAGCGTTTTTATTAATGGCATTAACGATGGGTTAAACCTGATTCCGTGGTGGCTGTTTATTATTTTGGTAATTTTTGCCGCTAAAAAAATCATGGGAAGTTACAAAAATGGTTTTATGTATGGCGCGCTGCTGTTTTTAATAGGAGCGTGCGGATACTGGAATATGATGAATGAAACTTTGGCAATTGTTATAACGGCGGTGTTTATATCGCTGCTTATTGGCCTTCCGATAGGAATTTTGCTGGCTGCGGTACGCGGTGCGGACACTATTATGCGCCCTGTGCTTGACGCTATGCAGACTATGCCTACCTTTGTATATATGATTCCTGCGGTAATGCTGCTTGGCCCCGGCAAAGTGCCTGCCGTTTTGGCAACGGTTGTATATGCGGTTGTGCCTGTAATACGTCTTACAAGCCATGGCATCAGGCAGGTTGACCCGGAGGTTGTAGAAGCATCGCGCGCTTTTGGTGCATCTTCAATGCAAACGCTTTTTAAAGTGCAGATACCGCAGGCACTGCCTACCATTATGACGGGTATAAACCAGACAATGATGATGGCTGTGGCCATGGTTGTAACCTGTGCTATGATTGGCGCTAACGGCCTTGGCATGGAAGTGTTGATTGCTATAAACCGTATGGAATCCGGGCGCGGCATTGTTGCCGGCTTTGCAATAGTAATTATGGCTATTATTATTGACCGCCTTACCCAAAGCATTATTAAAAAGGAGGATAAATAATGGCAGACGTTATTTTGGAAGTAAAAAATTTATATAAACTTTTTGGCGATTTCGATTTTTTGGACAGAAGCAAAGCTGCATATAAATTAATGGAACTTGGCGCTACCAGGCGCGAAGTAATGGAAACTACCGGCATTATGGCGGCGGTAAGCAACGTATCGTTTGATGTAAAGCGCGGCGAGCTGTTTGTGCTTATAGGTCTTAGCGGCAGCGGCAAATCTACCATAGTTCGGTGCCTTAATATGCTGCATACGCCTACGCGCGGAGAAATTTTAATTGACGGCAAAGATATTACCAAGTTTAATGAAAAACAACTTCAGGAGCTGCGCAGAACTAAAATATCCATGGTATTCCAAAACGGCGGTATGCTTTCGCACCGCGATGTGCTGAGTAATGCGGCATACGGGTTGGAAATTCGCGGCGTAGGACGTGAAGAACGCGAAGCAAAAGCAATGGAAATGCTTAAAATGGTAGGGCTTGAAGGATATGAGCATGAACAGCTTTCAAGTCTTTCTGGCGGCATGAAGCAGCGTGTAGGCATTGCGCGCGCACTTACCAATGACCCGGATATTTTACTGATGGACGAAGCTTTTTCTGCTCTTGACCCGCTTGTTAAAAACGATTTGCAGTTTGAACTTTTGCGTATTCAGGAAAAAATGGGCAAAACAATAGTGTTTATTACCCATGATATTAACGAAGCGTTTAAACTGGGCGACAGGGTTGGCATTTTGCGCGACGGGCGCATGGTGCAGATAGATACGCCGGAAAATATGCTTTCTAACCCGGCGGATGATTATGTACGGCGTTTTATTCATAATGTAAACACAACAAAAGTTTTTACTGTACGCAATATTATGTCAGTTCCGTCCTGTATTATAAAAAATACGGACGGAGCCAATACGGCACTAAAAAGTATGTATGCCAACGGCGTATCAAGCGCTTATGTTGTAGGCGAGCAAATGCGTTTTATAGGTTTAATTACTCTTGACGGCGCGCTTGCTGTAAGAGATGGCAAATACAGCTTTGAAGAATCTATTATCAGAAATATACCGGTAGTTAATGATTTAAACGCGCCGGTTGAAACAATTGTGCCTATGGCTGCATCGGCAATGTTCCCGCTGGCAGTGGTTGACGAGGAACAGGTTTTCCGCGGCATCATCACAAAAGCTTCGGTGCTTTCTTCGTTTGTAGCTTAAATATCAAATAAGGCCCGGGTAAAATCGGGCTTTGTTTGATTTATTAATGTTATTCAGCTTGTTGTAAAGAAATAAAAAGAAGCATATTTTATAATATGCTTCTTTTACTTTTATTGTAGTAATTTTTCTAAATTAGGGCTTACTTCATATTCTAATTCAGTAACGCTCTTAATGTAATCAAGGTCAATTTCCGGTGCAATTTTTTCCAAAATAACTTTGCCGTCTTTAAAGCGGAACATGCCAAGTTCTGTCATTACAATATCAACTTCACCTTTACCGGTAATTGGCAACGTGCATTTTTTTATGAGTTTGGCCCTTCTGTTTTTAACAAAATGGTTTTAAACAGAAGGTTTTTGTTTTTACCTCTATTTTTCACGCATTTGTCAAAAAAAGTACTTGCTTTTTTGCCAAAGATGAATATAATAATAATTGTAGTTAGCACTCGAACAAGATGAGTGCTAACAAGATAAAAAAGACTTTACCAATAATTGTAACTATATCCGAAAGGGGAATGTACAAATGTTAAAACCATTAGCAGACCACATTGTTGTAGAAATTACTACTAAAGAAGAAAAAACTGCCAGCGGCATTTATCTGCCGGACACCGCATCCAAAGAAAGACCGCAGACTGGCAAAGTAATCGCTGTAGGCGCTGGCCGCGTGCTGGATAACGGCACCCGCGTTGCACCGGAAGTTAAAGTTGGCGAAGAAGTTGTTTTTGCAAAATATTCCGGAACCGAATTTAAACTGGACGGCAAAGAATATTTGATTCTTTCTGAACGCGACGTACTTGCTGTACTGTAATTGATAAAATTTAAAGGAGTGCATATATAATGGCTAAAGAAATAAAATTTAACGAAGAAGCTCGCCGCAGCCTGGAACGCGGCGTTGACGCACTGGCAAATGCCGTAAAAGTAACCCTTGGCCCTAAAGGCCGCAACGTTGTGCTGGAGAAAAAATTCGGCGCCCCTACCATTACTAACGACGGCGTAACCATTGCCCGCGATATTGAACTGGAAGACCCGTTTGAAAACATGGGCGCACAGCTTGTTAAAGAAGTTGCTACCAAAACTAACGATGTAGCAGGCGACGGCACCACCACCGCAACTGTTCTGGCACAGGCTATGGTTCATGAAGGCCTGCGCAACGTAGCTGCCGGTGCTAACCCGATGATTCTTAAAAAAGGCATCCAGACCGCAGTTAACGTTTTGGTTGACGAACTGAAAGCCATCAGCAAAAAAGTTGAAACCAAAGAAGCTAAAGCACAAGTTGCTTCCATTTCCGCCGCTGATGCAGAAATCGGCAGCCTGATTGCTGACGCTATGGAAAAAGTTGGCGACGACGGCGTTATCACCGTTGAAGAATCCAAAACCATGGAAACCTGCCTTGAAACCGTTGAAGGCATGCAGTTTGACCGCGGCTACATCAGCCCGTACATGGTAACCGATACCGATAAAATGGAAGCAGTTCTGAATAACCCGCTGGTACTCATTACCGACCGCAAAATCAATGTAATTCAGGATATTATGCCTGTACTCGAAAAAGTTGTACAAGGCGGCCGTGAACTCCTCATCATCGCTGAAGATGTTGAAGGCGAAGCACTGGCAACCCTTGTTGTTAACAAACTGCGCGGCACTTTCAAAGCAGTTGCCGTTAAAGCTCCTGGCTTCGGCGACCGCCGTAAAGCTATGCTGCAGGATATCGCAATCCTTACCGGCGCAACCGTTATCAGTGAAGAAGTTGGCCGCAAACTTGACAGCGCAAGCCTTGAAGACCTCGGCAGCGCAAGCCAGGTTCGCGTAACCAAAGAACTGACCACTATCGTTGACGGCGGCGGCAGCAAAGAAGAAATCGCAGCACGTGTTGCACAAATCCGTGCCCAGATTCCGGAAACCACTTCCGAATTCGACCGTGAAAAACTTCAGGAACGCCTTGCTAAACTGGCCGGCGGCGTAGCAGTAATTAAAGTTGGCGCTGCAACCGAAGTTGAACTGAAAGATAAAAAACTGCGCATTGAAGACGCACTGAACGCAACCCGCGCAGCAGTTGCCGAAGGCATTGTTGCAGGCGGCGGCACCGCACTTCTGCAAGTACAGCCCGCACTTAACCGCATTAAAGCAACCGGCGACGAAAAAACCGGCGTAGAAATCGTTAAACGCGCTATTGAAGAACCTGTACGCCAAATTGCTTACAACGCAGGTTTGGAAGGCGCAGTTATCGTCGATACCATTAAACGCAGCCGCAAAGGCTTCGGCTTCAACGCTCTTACCGAAGAATATGTTGACATGATTGAAGCAGGTATCGTTGACCCGACCAAAGTTACCAGAAGCGCACTGCAAAATGCAGCAAGCATTGCAGCTATGATTCTTACCACTGAATCCATCGTAGCTGACAAACCGGCTAAAGAAGGCGCTGCACCGGCAATGCCGATGGGCGGCGGCATGCCCGGCATGATGTAACAGGCAGTTTGCCAAAACATCAAACTTTAAATTTTCATAAACTTTCCCCTTATAAAAAATCCCGCAGGTTTTGCCTGCGGGATTTTGTTTTAACAGATGAAATTTAGTTTTCAGTTATGACAACAGACGGAACTGTTTTTTTACTTTTGCCTTTGACATATATTAATAGTTTTCTGTTTGTTAGAGGGGCAGGAAACCTTTTTGGGGAGAGCGGCAACGGAAGGAAAAATGAAGGCAATATTTGGCATGATAATAACCATAGCTTCCCATACCGGCAATAAAAAAACACCGCTTTAAAAGCGGTGTTTTTTTATATATCAGCGTATTAATTTAAGCGGGTCGGAATCCTGACCATTGATGATAACTTCATAATGCAGGTGCGGTCCTGTGCTGTAACCGCTGCTGCCTACATAGCCGATAATTTGGCCTTTTTCAACATATTCGCCGTCAGATACGGCAATGGAGGACATATGGCCGTAAGCGGTTTCATAACCGTAGCCATGCTCAATTTTTACATAACGGCCATAGCCGCTGTACCAGCCTGCGTATTCAACATATCCGGCTGCGCCTGCATAAACCGGTGCGCCGTAATCGTTGCCGATATCAATGCCGGGATGGTAATCATAGCCGCTGCCGCTGAAGGGGTTAGTCCTGCCGCCGAAACGGGAAGTAATTTCACCGCCGGACGTCGGCCAGATATCCGGAGTGGCATTAAGCAGTGCCTTACGTTCTTTAAGCTGTGCCAGCAAAGATTGCAGCGATTCTTTTTTCTGCTGCATTTCGGTTTGCAGGTTTTTGGTCTGGGCTGCATAAACGTCAATCATTTTTATGTCAGCCTGCATCGGGCCGCCCTGACCCATGTATTTGCTGCGGTCAACGCTGCCGCGGGAAGGCTGTTGGGAAACAACGCCCAGTTCGCGGCGTACTTCGTTTTCCAGTGCGGAAATTTCAGCCATATCTTTTTGCAGTTCTTCATTTTCTTTCTGCAAAGCGGCAAGTTTCTGCTCCTGCGCTGCCTGCTCGCTGCGGTACACGGCAAGTTCCTGACGGCTTGCATGTGCATCATACACAAGTATCGAAGTTCTGATAGTGGCAATAAGCCCGAAGAAGAACAGTATGCCAAGCACAAGGCCTATTTTGCCCAGCTTGCTTTCGCGGAAGCTGTAAGTTTTTGTTTCTTTGCCGTTGTGCGGAATAAACATCAATGTAAATTCATCATTTATTTTACGTTTATGCTTTTTTTGTGATTCCATACGAAAATTACTCCCAACTTTTAAAACCAGTCTAAAATGCTCACCCATATATTTTCTCATAAAATTGGTTAAAAAACAACCTAAAAAGGTGTAAAAAAATGTGAATTCTTGCTAAGTTAACGGTTTTGAGTGCTAAAACAGATGAATTCTCCGTTATGACAGGCAGAGGGGTATATTAGTGCTTTCAGAGTAGAAGGTGTAAAAATGCGTATCAATGTTTATAAAAAGGTATTTTTTCAGTTGCCAAAACAAATTTTTAGGGCACGGTTAATTACAAAAAGCAAAACACGTTTATATGGATGTAAGGGCAAACAACAAAACAGCCCGCAGAAAGGAGCCGTTGAAATGGCAGTAAAAACAGTATTATCCCAAACTATGGCAATTAACGTGGAGGATGGTTTTGATGATGAAGGAATTGCAAAAACCAAAGCGCACAGCTACTCGGGCATTAAAAAGGAAGCTTCTGCTGATGACCTTGTTAAAGCTGGTACGGCGCTGGGCAGCCTGATGGAAAATGAAGTTGTAAGCATTGTTGTAACCGAAAAAGCCGAAGTGGCAGAAGCAGAGTAATTGAAAGGAGCAGATAATAATGGAAAAAGTATTGCAGCTTGTATTTAAAAAGGCAGACGGCAAACAGAAAGTGCTTAACGTAACCGGCCCGCGTGAGAATGTAACGGCGGAAGAAGCGCGCACAGCCATGCAGAACGTAATTGAAAGCGATGTGTTCAACGCCGACGGCAACGGACTGGCGGAAGCTGTGGAAGCGCGCGTGCGCACTACCGAAGTAACAGTGCTTAAATAACGCATAACCGATGGATATGGAACTATTTTTCAGCCAGCTTGCCAATTTTGGTTTTCCGGTAGTGTTGTCATGGTATCTTCTGGTACGTATGGAAAACAAACTTGATAAACTTACCGAAAGCATTGCCACGCTGACGCAAAGCATTGCACGCGGCGCAAATTAAAAAAGCTGCGGCAATGGCAAAATAAAAACAGCCTGACGCTTAACTGCGTTGGGCTGTTTTTGTGTATATTGGTTTAAATTTGTTTAACAGGCATTTATTTCTGCTGCTTGCGTATTTCCGTTACCGGTACGCCGCCAATGCCCCAGTTATCGGTATCAACCTCATCAATAACAACAACGGTAGTAGCGGTGTTTTTATTCAATACGCGGTGCAAAAGTTCGGTTGCGCCTTCAATAAGCTGCTTTTTCTGTGCCGGCGTTACATTGCCTTCGCGTGTAATTTTAATGTTGACGTATGGCATAAAATCACTCCTTTTATAAATTATAACATAAAATTTTGCTTGCATGTACAAACAGTTTGTGCTATTATGTACCTGCATTTAAAGCGTATAGGGCAGCACCGTTTGGGCTGTACCATAAAAAGCGCTGCAAATGCACAAAAACAAGGTCAAAAATCGCTTGGACTTAATTGCCGGGACGGGACTGTTACAGTACACTTATGCGTATTTTAGCGCGCTCCGGGCGGAGTGCGCTTTTTTTATGCTTCCGGTTAATCCTTGCAGAAGGGAGTTGTTATGAATTTAAAATTTGGCGTCATCGGCCCCGGCAGGGTTGGGACGTCGTTTGTTAAGGCGCTGATGGCGGCCGGTTTAACATGCGCAGGTATTTACGGCCGCGCAGATGCGGATAAAAACGCCCGTGCGCTTGGCGTGCCCTATCTTAACGGGCCAGCGCTTGCGCAGAAGGCGGATGTAATTTTTATCTGCGTGCCGGACAGGGCAATTGACGAAGCTGCGCAGGCTTTGGCAGATGATATTGCGCAGGCTGGGCTGAACGTAAAAGGCAGGTTTGGCTACCATGTAAGCGGTTCGGCGCAGGTGGATGTTCTGGCGCCGCTTGCCGCATTGGGCATGGAAGTTGGCAGCATGCACCCGCTGCAAAGTTTTGCCGTACCGCGTGATAGTTTTGCCAATACGGGCATAGCGGTGGACGGAACTGAATTGGCGCGCGCTTTGGCAGAAAAACTGGCGCAGCTTTTAGGGGCAGTTCCTTTTTATGTACCGCCGCAGGAACGGGCATTATATCATGCTGCGGCGTGTTTTTGCAGCAACTATGTTGTAACGGCGGTAGCACTGGCGCAGCAGCTTGTTGCACGCTGGACGGCAGATGAAGGTACGGCTTTTAAACTTTTACTGCCGCTTTTTAACGGTACGGCGCAAAATCTGCTGAACGCGCAAACAGCAGGACAGGCGCTAACAGGCCCTATCTCCCGCGGCGATGCGGTTACGGTAAAAGCACATCTTAATGCGCTGCCGCAGGAACTTTTGCCTGTTTATGCCGCACTTGGGCGTGCAACCATAAAACTTGCGCTGCAAAACAAAAGCATCAGCCAATCCGCAGCGGCGGAAATGGAAGGTTTATTAACGGAGGCAAAATAATGAAACAAATTACAACTGCAACCATAAAACAGATGAAACAAAACGGCGAGCCTATTACCATGGTGACTGCTTATGATTATGCCATGGCAAAAAATGTCTGTGAAGCCGGTATAGAAATGATTTTGGTGGGCGATTCGCTTGGCAATGTTGTGCTTGGCTATAACAGCACCGTGCCTGTAACAATGGAAGAAATGATTCACCATACCAAAGCTGTTATGCGCGGTGCGCAGGGCGCACTGGTAGTTGGCGATATGCCGTTTATGAGCTATCAGGCAAGCGTGGTGGACGGCATGTACAACGCCGCCCGCTTTTTGAAGGAAACCGGCTGCGCGGCTGTAAAACTGGAAGGCGGCAGCGAAGTGTGCGAACTGGTGCATAAACTGACACAGGCGGGTATTCCCGTTGTTGGGCATATAGGGCTTACCCCGCAATCTGTTAATCAGCTTGGCGGCTTTAAGGTGCAGGGCAAAAGTGCCGAAGCGGCTCAAAAACTGCTTGATGATGCCCGTGCCTTGGAACAGGCCGGCGCGTTCAGCATTGTGCTGGAATGTGTGCCGGAAGCACTGGCTAAAAAAGTTACCGAAAGCCTGAACACCGCTGCAACAATCGGCATCGGCGCAGGCAAATACTGCGACGGGCAGGTTTTGGTCTGCAATGACCTGCTGGGCTTTACCGATGGCTTCTGCCCTAAATTTGTTAAGCGTTACGCCGATGTCCACAGCGGCATAGTAAACGCCGTTAAAGGCTATATTGCCGATGTAAAGGCGCGCAGCTTCCCGGCGGCTGAACATACTTTTAAAATTGATGAAGAAGTTTTGGAAAAACTTTACTGATACAAAGGAGAATGAAAATGAAACTTTGCAAAACCGTAGCGGAACTCCGCGAAGAAATAGCGCTGGCTAAAACAGCCGGCAAAACTATCGGCCTTGTGCCGACCATGGGCGCGCTGCATGAAGGGCATGCTTCGCTTATTAAAGCAGCGGCAATGGAAAACGAACTTGTTGTGGTAAGCGTATTTGTAAACCCCACGCAGTTTGGCCCCAATGAAGATTTGGACGCCTACCCCCGCACGCTTGATGCCGATGGCAACCTGGCTGAAAGCATGGGCGCAGACATTGTTTTTGCGCCGGCGCCTGCCGAAATGTACCCCAGCGAAGATATGACCTGGGTAGAAGTAACCGGCGATATTACCAAAGTTCTGTGCGGACGTACCCGTCCCATCCATTTCCGCGGCGTAACCACCGTGGTAAGCAAGCTGTTTAATCTGGCTCAGCCGGACCATGCTTATTTTGGGCAGAAAGATGCGCAGCAGGTTGAAGTTTTAAAACGCATGGTTAAAGATTTGTTCTTTAACGTACAACTGCGCATTATGCCTATTGTGCGTGAAGCGGACGGACTGGCAAAATCTTCGCGCAACACCTATTTAAGCAAGGCTGAACGCGCAGCGGCAGTTGTGTTAAGCAGCAGCCTTGAAACTGCACAAACTCTTTTTGACGCAGGCGAACGCAGCAGCCAAAAATTGGTGGAAGGCGTTAAAAAACTTATCGGCGATGAGCCGACGGCAAATATTGATTATGTGGAAATGTACGCACTGCCGGGGCTTATGCCGGTGCCGGAAGTTTTAACCAAAGGCAGCTACCTTTTGGCAGTAGCAGTAAAATTTGGCACAACCAGATTAATTGACAACGTAGTTTTGGAGGTAAAATAAATGCTTTATACAATGATGCACGGCAAAATCCACCGCGCTACCGTAACGGAAGCCAACCTTGAATATATGGGCAGCGTAACCATTGACAGCGAACTTATGGAAATGGCAGGCATTTTGCCGGGCGAGCGCGTACAGATTGTAGACAACAACAACGGCTCTCGCCTTGAAACCTACACTATTGCAGGCGCACCGGGCAGCGGCGTAATTTGCCTTAACGGTGCGGCAGCGCGCCTTGTGCAGCCGGGCGATAAAGTTATTATTATGGCTTACGCACAGATGACGGAAGAAGAAGCGCGCACCTTAACTCCGAAAGTTGTAATGGTTGACGATGCCAATAAGCCCGTAAAAGTACGCGGTACGGAACAGGAAAGGGAAATAGGGTGATAAGATACGGCTTATCTGTAAAAAACTTCTGTTAAATAAATGAACCAAAACGCCTGCTATATGCAGGCGTTTTTAGTTTATGCGGTTATAATATGGCAGAAAGTTGCGGCTGTGCGCACTTAAAGGTTATAATGTTATTTAATGGGAGTGGTTTTTATGCAATATAAGCTGGTGCGCAGCAAAAGGCGCACGTTGGCAATAACAATAGACGGCAGCGGGAACTGCATAGTGCGTGCCCCGCTGCGCCTGCCACTTGGCGAAATACACGAGTTTATAGAAGAAAAGCAGCACTGGATTAATGCCAAACAGCGTGAAATGCGCTTAAAAGCAGAACTTGCACCGGCAGAACCGGCTTTTGCGGAAGGTTCCGTATGGCACATAGCCGGCAATGAACTGCAAATAAAAATAAACGGGAATGCAGCAAAAAACTTTATCGGTATTGATGGCAGTTATATTGTTTGCGGTAGCGGCGTTACAAGAACGGCCTTTTTAAATTTTATCCGCCGGACGGCGCTGCAAATTTTGCAAAACCGTACAGAGCATTTTGCAGCACTAACGGGAACAACACCTTGCGGAATAAAACTTTCTTCCGCTTATGCGCGGTGGGGTTCCTGCAGTGGCAAAAACGTGCTTAATTTTGCGTGGCGGCTTGTTTTTGTGCCGCCTGCGCTGATAGATTATGTGGTGGTGCATGAACTGTGCCATATTGGCTGCATGAACCACAGCACCGCTTTTTGGCAGCGCGTGGCATCCGTAATGCCCGATTATAACGAGCGCAGAAAAGCACTTAAGCAGTATGGATATGTTTTAAAATGGTTCAGATAAAAAAGGTTAGGCCTTTGTGCTTAGCCTTTTATTTTTTTGATGATTTTGCCAGCAAAGTTTAGATATTCTACAAAAAATTCACAGCAAAACAGCGAGAATGTATTTATTGTAACATAATTCTATATTGACTAAATTACAATTAATAATTATAATTTAAACATAGGATTTATCGCAAAACCAGTGATCCCTGTAATAAATAGAGAAAGTTAGGTATTTATAATGGCAAATTTACAGAAAGAATATGGACTTTATATTAACGGAAAATGGCAGCCTGCTTCCGACGGCGCTGTTTTTAAAACTTACAGCCCCGCAACGGGCGAAGAACTGGCAAGCTGCGCCGAAGCTACACGCGAAGATGTTGATGCAGCCGTAGAGGCTGCGCATGCTGCGTGGGCAGAATGGAAAAACACCACCCCCGCAGAAAGGGCGGTAATTTTAAACAAAATTGCCGATATTATTGATGCTAACGCACAGCATCTTGCGGAGGTAGAAAGCCTTGACAACGGCAAACCCATCCGCGAAACTACTTTAATTGATATTCCGATGAGCGCCGACCATTTCCGCTATTTTGCGGCAGCAATCCGCACGGAAGAGGGCACGGCAACAATGCTTGACAATAATACTTTAAGCCTTGTGCTGCACGAGCCCATTGGCGTTGTTGGGCAGATTATTCCGTGGAACTTCCCGTTTTTGATGGCGGCGTGGAAACTTGCGCCGGCACTGGCTGCGGGCGACTGCATTGTGTTGAAGCCTTCCAGCACCACCAGCCTCAGCGTTTTGGAACTGGTGCGTTTAATTGAAGGCGTTCTGCCTGCTGGCGTGCTTAATGTTATTACCGGCAAAGGTTCTAAATCAGGGCAATATATTCTGGAACACAAAGGTTTTGCCAAACTGGCCTTTACCGGTTCGACGGAAGTTGGGCGTGGCGTGGCGCAGGCTGCTGCCGATAAGCTGATTCCGGCAACGTTGGAACTTGGCGGCAAATCTGCCAACATTTATTTTGATGACTGCAACTGGGATTTGGCTATGGAAGGCCTGCTGCTTGGCATTTTGTTCAACCAGGGACAGGTTTGCTGTGCCGGTTCTCGCGTGTTTGTACACGAAAAAATTTACGATAAATTTGTGGAAGAAGCCGTTAAGCGCTTTAAGGCCGTTAAGGTTGGCAACCCGCTGGAACCTGCAACGCAGATGGGTTCGCAGATTGACGGCAGGCAGGTGGAAAAAATTGCTTCCTACATTGATATTGCCAAAGCTGAAGGCGCAACCATTGCCTGCGGCGGTTACAAACTGACGGAAAACGGTTTGGATAAAGGCAATTTCTTTGCGCCGACGCTTATTACCAATGTAACTAACGATATGCGCGTTGCACAGGAAGAAATTTTCGGGCCTGTAGCTGTGGTAATTAAGTTTAAGGATGAGGACGAAGTTATCAAAATGGCTAATGACAGCAATTACGGTCTTGGCGGCGCTGTCTGGACGCAGGATATTAACCGCGCCATCCGTGTTGCCAAAGCTGTGCAGACCGGCAGAATGTGGGTTAATACCTACAATTCCATCCCTGCGGGCGCTCCGTTTGGCGGGTATAAAGAATCCGGCATTGGCCGCGAAACGCATAAGGTGATGCTTGAGCATTACAGCCAGACCAAAAATATTATGATTAACCTGGGTGAGAAACCGCTTGGATTGTACTAAGCGCATAAACTGAAAATAAAAAACGCCGTGCCTGTATGAAAATTTAATTTCAGCGGGCATGGCGTTTTGCCTTTTGCGTTTTTACTGCTGCTGCAATGCTTCTTCAAGTGCGTGGGCAAGCTGGTCGGGGCAGCTTGTGGGTTTGGCGCCGCAGGTAATACCTTTTAACCGGCGGATTGCCTCTCTGGCTTCCATGCCCTGAACCAGCATGGAAATGCCTTTGGTATTGCCGGGGCAGCCGTTGATGAACTGCGCGTGTTTAATAATGTCGTTTTCCACTTCCAAATCAATGGCAACGGAACAGGTGCCGTGGGTTTTATATAACAATTTAAAGCCTCCTTTTAAATACTGCTGTAACAATTATACAATAAATAGTGTGGCGCGCAATAAAATTACATGGCTTTTTTGCATAAAGTTCACTTTTTAGGGCAGGATTTTAAAGGAAAAACTTGAAATTAATGAAATATGGATTAGTTTGCGCCAACCGGCGCAGCAAGTTAAGGAGAGTTTATGGTTATTGGCATTGGCTGCGATTTGGCAGAGGTTAACCGCATAAAAAAAGCGCTTGGACAAAGCGGTTTTGCAGCGCGCGTTTTTACGGAGCGCGAGCAGGCTTACTGCAACGGGCGCGGAGTGCAGGCGCACCAGAGTTATGCCGCCCGCTTTGCCGCCAAAGAGGCTTTTGTAAAGGCTGTTGGCACGGGCTTGCGCGGCGGGCGCCTTACGGAAATTGAAGTTATAAACGATGATTTAGGCAGGCCGCAGCTTGTTTTGCACGGCTATTTTAAAGATTACGCCGCAGGCCTTGGGGCAGAGCGCATACATCTTACGCTTAGCCATACGAAGGAACTCGCTATGGCGCAGGTTATTTTGGAGGGATAATAATGAAACTTGTATATGCACGCGAAATGGGCGCGCTTGATAAAAAAGCGGCGGAGGAATTTTACCTGCCTGCCGCCGTACTGATGGAAAACGCCGGGCGTGCGGTAGCTGAGGCTGCCGCAGAACTTTTGGACGGCGATGTATATGCTAAAAATGTCGTAATTTTTGTTGGCAAAGGCAACAACGGCGGCGATGGTTTGGTAGCGGCGCGCTGGCTTAGCGCAGAAGGCGTACGCGTTAAGGTTTTTGTGGCATCGCCTGCGTCAGATTTTAGCGGCGCAGCAGCAGTGCAGCTTAAAATTTGCGCCAAAAGCGGGCTTGCCGTTAATGTTTTGCAGGAAGAAACAGACTGGAACATTGCAGAAATTGCCGCTGCTCATGCTGACTTGCTGATAGACGCTCTGTTGGGCACCGGTTTTAAGGGAGAACTTGGCGGCAGTTATAAGCGTGCCTGCGTTTTAATGAACAGCGTGCGCGCAAATGTGCTGGCTGTGGATGTACCGAGCGGTGCGGAAGCAGATACCGGCATGGCGGATGAAAATGCCGTGCAGGCAGCGGCAACGGTAACAATGCAGCTGCCAAAAGTTGGGCTTTACCTTTACCCGGCGGCAGAACTGGCAGGCAAACTTATTGTTGCGCCTATAGGGATGCCCGAAGCGTTGACGGAACAGGCGGAAGGCAGCAAATATCTGCTTGATGCAGGCATTGTGCGTGATTTTCTGCCGCTGCGCAGCGGCAACTGCCATAAGGGTGAAGCAGGCCGCGTGGTGATTGCGGCAGGTTCGCCGGGCTATACAGGTGCGGCGGCGCTGTGCGGCAATGCAGCGGTTAAAGCAGGGGCGGGGCTGGTAAGCCTGTATACGCCGCTCTGCTCACGGGAAGTATTGGCGGTAAAATTAACGGAAGTTATGGTTAAAGGCTTAATAGAACGTATGCCAGGCGTTTTGGGCGGCGGCGCCGCTGCCGAAGTGCTTGACGCCGCAGCTAAGGCCGATGTGCTTGCCATTGGCCCGGGGCTTGGCACCAGTGAAGCTACCGGCGAAGTAATTATGAACATTTTGCAGGGCTATGAAGGCACGGCTGTTATCGACGCTGATGCGCTGACTGCTTTAAGCCGCAGCATGGAAAGCCTGCCTCAGCTTAAATGCACCAAAATTTTAACCCCTCACCCCGGAGAAATGGCGCGTTTGTGCGGTTTAACCGCTGCCGAAGTTGATGCGCGCCGCGTTGAGCTTGCGCAAAAATATGCTGCTGAATGGAACTGCGTGCTGGTGCTTAAAGGTGCACCGACCGTTATCGGCTGCCCGGACGGCACTGTTTACGTAAACACCACCGGCACAAGCGCTATGGCAACCGGCGGCTGCGGCGATGTACTTACAGGCGTTATCGCAGGGCTGTGCGCACAGGGCATAGAAGCGGAAGCTGCCGCTGTTTGCGGCGTATATCTGCACGGGCTTGCAGGCGAGCTTTTGGCAAACGGCTGTATCGGTATTGCGGCGGGAGAACTGGCGGATTTTGTTCCGGAAGCGCGCCGTATGGTGGAAAATGGAGAAATTTAAGTGAAATTTATGGCAGAAAAGCCTGCATTTATTTACAGAACTTTGTAAAAATGATAAAATTATTTAGCTAACAACGTGATAAAGGAGTGACAGGCTTGCACAAAAAAATAATTAGCGTTCTATTATTTATAATAAGTATTTTTGCCTGCGTTTCCGCCTATGCGGCAGAAGTAACTGATGTGCGCTGGGGGCTTGACAGATATAACGTACTTCGCCTTGTTGTGGATTTGGATTCCGCACCGGGCTACAATATCAGCTTTCAGGGGCAGACAATGCTGGTAACGCTTAATGCGGATTTAAACTCCAAAGTTACACGCAGCTTTAAAATGCGCAGCACGCTTGCGCCGACAATGACGGTATCGGGCAGCCCCGGCAAAACGGTGCTTAAACTCCCGCTTACCCGCGCTATCGGTACGCAGGACTACAATGCGTTTACATTAAAAAATGACCCTGTAACCAAACGCCCGAACCGTTTGGTTGTGGATATTACCGCAGATAAAACCGCAACTCCGAGCGTGGTAATTCCCAAAACAACACCGGCTAAAACCGAACCTGCCAAACCGGCGGTAACAACTCCAAAAACAACGGTTCCCAAAGCTACTACGCCGAAAGTAACCGTTCCCAAAAAGCAGGCAGTAGAAAAGAAAGAGGAAAAGAAAACGTCCAAATCTGACGGATATAAAACTAACGGCGGACTGAAAGGCAAAAAAATAACCCTTGATGCCGGCCATGGCGGCAGCGACCCGGGTGCTATCGGCGCCAGTGGCACGCGCGAGAAGGACGTAACCTTAAAAATTACCAAAAAAGTACAGGAACTGCTGAAGAAAAAAGGTGCCAAAGTAAGCATGACGCGTACTACCGATAAGGATGTGTACGGCCCCAATGCCAGCGATGTGCAGGAATTGCAGGCGCGTGTTGATGTAGCGGAAGACAACGATGCCGATGCTTTTGTAAGCATTCACATTAACTCCTCTACCAATAAAAATGTGGGCGGTTTTTCGTCCTACTATTACCCCAAAACAAATAACGATGCCCGCCTGGCACAGGCAGTGCAGGACAGGCTTGTTAAAAACTTCGGACTGGACGATTTGGGAATCCGCAAAGCGAACTTTTATGTAAACAAACGCTGCAGCATGCCTTCGACGCTGCTGGAACTTGCCTTTATCTCCAATCCTAAAGAAGAAAAACTTATGAAGAGCAACTGGTACATTAACAAACTGGCAAAATCCATTGCCGACGGCATTGAAGATTATTTTGATTAACGGAGGGTACTAATATGCTGAAAAAATTTTTTGCAGTACTCTGCGTGGTACTAATGACTTTGCTGACGGCTGCCTGCACGCAGGACGTAAAACCTACCATGCCGCAGGATACAGAAGCGCAGACCGGTAAATATACGGTAACTGTTTACCGCCTGCCCGCTGACGGCACGGAAATGCTTTATGCCGAAAAAGTAACTGTGGAAGGCGAAGAAAAGAACCTGCCGCTTTTGGCGTTAAATGCTTTAATAAGCACGCAGCCGCAGGATAAAAAGCTGATTAACGGTTTCCCCAAAGATTTAAAAATCCGCAGCCTGACGGTTGATAAAGGCGTGGCAGTTGTTGATTTAAGCAAGGAAATTTACAATATCGAAGCCGGCTCTTACACCGAGATGATGCTGACGGAAGCCATTACAAATACGCTGACGGAATTTCCCGAAATTAAAGAAGTAAACTTTTTAATTGAAGGCAAAAAGGAAGGCAGCATAAAAGGGCATATTGATTTATTGGACGCCTTTGAGCGCGATACAGATATGATAGCAAAATAACAGGGGCAGTACCGGCAAGTTCCGGTACTGCTTTTTGGCATTACAGAGAAAGGATTTTTATGATGGAAATTTATTGTAAGGACAGTGCTGCAACAGAAGCTCTTGGACGGCTGTTAGGCAGCCTTGCGGCTGATGGCGACGTATACTGCCTGACCGGGGATTTAGGTGCTGGCAAAACGCTGCTCTCGCGCGGTATTGCCGCCGGGCTCGGCGCCGATACGGCAGATGTAAACAGCCCAACCTTTGCCATAATGAATGTGTACGAAGGCAGGCTTGAGATGCGCCATTTTGACTTGTACCGCATACAGGACGCCGACGAACTGTACAATACAGGCTTTGGCGAATACTGCGGCACGGACGGCGTGACTGTTGTAGAATGGGGCGAACTGTTTTTAAGCGAGCTGCCGGAAGAATATTTGCATATTACGATAGAAATTGACGGCGCCGGGCGTAAAATTATTTTAAAGCCTTTGGGCGCACGTTACGAAAAACTTTGCAGGGAAGTGGAAAAAAATGCTGGTACTGTCGATTGATACGGCAACTAAAGCCTGTGCCGTCGGTTTATGCCGCGACGGAAAAATTTTGGCTGAATATAAAATAAATATGGGCATGACCCATTCGGAAGGATTAATGCCGCAGCTTGAACAGCTTTTAGCACGCACCGGCGTGCAGAAGGCAGATATTGATTTAATCGCCGTCAGCATGGGACCGGGTTCATTCACGGGGCTGCGCATAGGGCTGGCTACGGCAGAAGCACTGGCATATGCGTGGAAGAAGCCGCTGCAGGGCGTGGCAACGCCTTTGGCACTGGCATATAATCTGCCGGCGGCAGGCATAGTGCTTTCGCCGGTTTTGGATGCGCAGAAGGGCAATTACTACCAGGCGCTGTATGAATGGCAGGATGGCGAAGTAAAAGAACTGCAAAGCGTGCAGGTAGTTAATAAAGAGCAGCTTTTGGAAAACCTTGCCTTGCAGGGAAAACCGGCTGTTATTTTGGGCGAATGCAATAAACTGGAAAGCATGGAACTGCCGCATTGGTGCACGCTTGCGCCTGATTACCTGCGCCTGCCGCAGGCAGCGGGCACAGCGCTTGCTGCGCTTAAAGCCTATAACCCCGAAGAACAAAACGGCATTTTCGGGCTTGAGCCGTACTATATCAGAAAATCGGAGGCAGAAGAACTATGGGAACAGAAGCACGGGCAACAGTAATCCGTGATATGTCCTTCGGAGATATTATCGATGTCAGCAAAATAGAAAACGATACTTTTTTTGACGCCTGGAACGAAAGCATGTGGCTGGATGAATTAAACAACAGCCTTACAACATATATTGCCCTTGAAGAAAACGGCAGGGTAATTGGCTATGCCGGTTACTGGCTGGTAGCCGGGGAAGCGCAGATTACACGCGTTGCCGTAGCGCGCGAAGAACGTGACCGCGGGCTTGGCACAAGGCTTACCGCCGCGCTTATTAACCGTGCCTGGCAGGCAGGTGCGGAAGCCGTAACCCTTGAAGTGCGCCAAAGCAATGCCGCAGCGCAGAAAATGTACTTAACCTGCGGATTCAGGGCTGAAGGCGTGCGCCCGGGTTATTATGCCGATAATCACGAAGATGCGGTTATTATGTGGCTGTACAGGGAGGCAGAAACCCATGAATAAAGATATTTACATACTCGGTATAGAATCAAGCTGCGATGAAACAGCGGCGGCAGTAGTGAAAAACGGCCGTGAAGTTTTAAGCAACATCATTTCTTCACAGGTGCCTATTCACCGCAAATACGGCGGCGTTGTGCCGGAAATTGCTTCGCGCAACCATATCCGCAATGTGCTGCCGGTAATAGATGAAGCGCTGGCTAAAGCAAACGTGCCGCTTGAGCAAATTGACGCCGTGGCGGTAACTTACGGCCCGGGGCTTGTAGGCGCGCTTTTGGTAGGGCTTTCGGCAGCCAAAGCGCTTGCCTGGGCGGCAGATAAACCTCTTATCGGCGTTAATCACCTTGAAGGGCATGTATTTGCCAACTTTTTAAACGATGCCGAATTAAAACCGCCGTTTCTGGCGTTGGTAGTCAGCGGTGGGCATACGGCGCTTCTGGTAGTTAAAGATTACAACAGTTTTGAACTGCTGGGGCAGACCCGCGACGATGCCGCCGGTGAAGCATTCGATAAAGTTGCGCGTGTATTGGGACTGCCTTATCCCGGCGGGCCGGAAGTGGAAAAACTGGCGCAGGAAGGCAATGCACTGGCGATTGATTTTCCGCGTGCCAAACTGGGCGATAATTTTGAATTCAGTTTCAGTGGTTTAAAATCGGCAGTTATCAACTATCTGCATAATAAACAGCAGGCAGGAGAAGATGTGAACCGTGCCGATGTAGCGGCATCGTTCCAGCACGCTATTGTGGATGCGCTGGTGCAGAAAAGCGTGCTGGCCATAAAACAGACCGGCTTAAAAGAAATTGTGCTGGCAGGCGGCGTTTCTGCCAACAAAACACTGCAAAATACTCTGGCGCAGGCAGCGCAGCGTGCTGGCGCCCGGCTTGTACACCCAACGCCCATCCTTTGCACGGATAACGCAGTGATGATTGCCTGCCGCGGTTACTTTATGTATGTTAACGGAGAAAAAAGCCCGCTTGATTTAAATGCAGTACCGTCTTTAAAATTGGGATAAACACTGTCTACTATAAAACACCAAAACTGTGGATAACGTGCATAAGTGTGTGAAAAAGCATAAAATGCACACCTTTTTGTGCGGAAAACTCTGTGCATAATGTGGATAACATTGTGAATTACTGTGTAAAACATCATTGTTGTAAATTTTTTGAAAACTTGGGATTAACACTATGTTAAAAAATCTTAACAGTGAACAGAAGAATATACTGGCATCCATCAGGCAGGGCATGGATTTTGCCGCCGATATCGCTCACGCCTGCATTACAGTTTATATCGCATCGGATGACAAACGTTTTTTGCGCGTTTATCACCAGTCGATGCCTAAAACACAGTTTTTGCAGCAGCCGGAACTTGCACCGGGCCGTGAGGTGCGTATCGGCGAAGAACCGCTGGTGGCGCGCTGTTTGCAGCGCAATGTGCCGCTTGAAGGCAAACGTGAACTGAGCCTTGGCAAATTTGCGGGGGTACGTGTGTATCCCGTGCAGGACAGGCGCGGCAAATGTTTTGCTGCCGTAGTGTTCGATCTTTCCGGCGTGGATGACGTTTTTATCAGCGTGGCGTTTGAGTTTTTAAAAAATCCTGCCAAGCAGGAAGGCGCCAGCGAGTTTTATGAACGCCTTGCCCCGGGCGACGGGCTGATGGTGGTTGATAGTGATAAAAAAATAATTGCCGCCAATTCTACGGCACGCCATATTTTTCAGGTGGTAGGAGTTGCAAACCTTATCGGGCTGCGTACAAGCAGCATGCAGATTAACTGGCCGCTGGTGGGCATGGTGCTTAAAACAGGCACGGCCGAAGGCAAAGAAATACGCCTGCGCGGCATGCTTTTGGCCATGCGTGTGGTACCGGTGGGCGGAACGACGGAAGCGCGCTACGCCGTTGTTATTCTGCGCGATATTACGGAACTGAAAAAGCGCGACGAAGAACTGCTTGTAAAATCGGCGGTTATTAAAGAAATACACCACCGCGTAAAAAATAACCTGCAAACCATTGCCAGCCTGCTGCGCCTGCAAATGCGCCGCGCTGAAGCCGATGAGACAAAACAGGTGCTGCGCGACTGCATCAGCCGCGTAAACAGCATTGCCGTTGTGCACGAATTTTTATCGCAGCAGGGCAGCGGCAAAGTTGATATGGCAGTAGTGGCTCAGGGCATTTATAAAGCCGTTTTAAGCGGCATGGCGGCGCCGGAGCTGAATTTAAAAACGGAGTTCAGCGCCGATGAAGTGCTGGTATCTTCGGAAAAAGCCACCAGTATAGCGCTTGTGCTTAACGAAATGCTGCAAAACTGTTTTGACCATGCTTTTACAGGGCGCACGCAAGGCGCTATCAGCGTAACGCTGCGGCGTACCGAAACTGGCTGCGTGCTTACCGTTACTGATGACGGCGTTGGTTTGCCGCAGGGCTTTACAGGGCTGCCGCAGAACAGTTTGGGGCTGCGCATAATAAAAACTATGGCCGAAGCCGATTTACACGGGACTTTTAAAATAGAAAACAGGCCGCAGGGCGGAACCTGCGCCGAAGTTGCAGTACCTTTGGGGGGATAAAAATGGAAGGGTTAAAAATTATTATTGCCGATGACGAAGCGCTGATTCGCCTTGATTTGCGTGAGATGCTGACAGACGCCGGACATGATGTGCTTGGGGAAGCCGCAGACGGTGAGGAAGCTGTGGAACTTGCGCAGCGTTTAAAGCCGGATTTGGTGATAATGGATGTTAAAATGCCGAAAATGGATGGCATAACCGCAGCGGGTATTATTACAGAAAACCATATTGCGCCGGTGCTGCTTTTAACAGCGTACAGCCAGCAGGATATGGTGGAAAAAGCCAACAGCAGCGGCGTAATGGCCTACCTTGTAAAACCGGTGCGAGAAGAACAGCTTTTTGCCAGCATGCAGGTGGCAATAGCCCGTTTTAAGGAATACCGCCGTATGGATGATGAACTGGCAGATTTGCGTGAAAGTCTGGAAACGCGCAAACTGCTTGACCGTGCCAAAGGCATTTTAATGGCGGCGCATGGGCTGACGGAAGACGAAGCCTATAGCAAAATGCGCCAGTACAGCATGAACCGCCGCATAACCTTAAAAGAACTTGCCGAAGCAGTCATTGCTTCGGCAGAAAAGAGAAAATAAAAAACGCCGCTTGCAAAGCGGCGTTTTTGCATTTGTCTTACATCTCTTTTATGAACTTGCAGAGTTTATCTACAGCATCCTGCGGGGTGGACCAGCTTGTGCAGATACGCACGGCAACTTTTCCATTCGGCAGGTTTTCCCACAGGGCAACTTTAAAGTGTTTGCTGATTTTTTCGTAGGTTTCTTTCGGAAGAATTACAAACTGTTGGTTGGTAGGCGAATCTACCAAAAACTCCCAACCTTTTTGCTGCAAGGCGGCTTTTACCTGCATGGCTGCATCGATACCTTGTTTGCAGACTTTATAATACAAACCGCTGGTAAACATGGCTTCAAACTGAATGCCAAGCAGCCTGCCTTTGGCAAGTACGCTGCCGCACTGTTTCATCAGCGGAATAAAATCTTCTTTAATGGCAGGGTTCAAAATAACGGCTGCTTCGCCAAACAAAAGGCCGCATTTGGTGCCGCCAATGTAGAACACATCGCAGTTATTGGCAATATCGGCCATGGTAAAATCGCAGGCAGGGCTTGTTAAGCCGTAGCCCAAACGCGCGCCGTCGATATACAGATATAAATTGTACTGCTTGCAGACAGCGTACAAATCTTCAAGTTCCTGTTTGCTGTACAGCGTGCCGATTTCCGTCGGCTGTGAAATATATACCATTTTGGGCATTACCAGATGCTCGCGGCTGGGGTCGTGCAGATATTTTTCCTGTTCTGCGGCAATCTGGGCAGCGGTAAGTTTGCCGTCCTTATCCGGCAGGGCAATTACTTTATGGCCGCCGCGTTCAATAGCGCCCGCCTCGTGCGTGTTAATGTGGCTGCGCACGGTGCCGTATACGCCGTGGAAGGGGCGCAGAGCGGCAGAGATATTTGTCAGGTTGGTCTGCGTCCCTGCCATTAAAAAATATACGTCGGCATCGGGGCGCGCACATTCTTTCTGAATTAAAGCGCGGGCAGCTTCGCAGTACACGTCTTCGCCGTAGCCCGGTGTTTCTTCAAGGTTGGTGGCGCTTAAAACTTCTAAAATTTCCGGCGTGCAGCCGGTAGCGTAATCGTTGGTAAAATAATACATTGCCTTGCCTTCTTTCTTTATTGGGCGCGCCTGCTGCGGATAACCTCAAAAATAATCGGGGTCAGCGAGAACAGCACGATGCCCATTGTTACATATGAGAAGTTTTGTTTAATGAACGGAATGTTGCCGAAAAAATAGCCGCCGCCGAGGAAAATAAATACCCAGGTGCATGCGCCGCTGACATTATAAACGGCAAATGTGCGGTAATGCATACTGCCGATGCCTGCCACAAACGGTGCAAAGGTACGTACAATCGGGGCAAAACGCGCTAAAAAGATTGCTTTATGCCCGTGTTTGGCGTAAAAATCTTCGGCTTTTTTTACGTATTCCGGCTTTATAAAACGTGAGTGCGCCTCAAGCATTTTATGCCCGAAATGTTTGCCTATTTCATAATTGCAGGCATCGCCCGTAATGGCAGCAACCAGAAAAATTCCGGCCAAAAGCGGCAGGCTCAGCCCATCGGCAGTAGCCGCCAGCGCGCCGCAGGCAAACAGCAGTGAATCGCCAGGTAAAAACGGAGTTACCACAAGGCCTGTTTCGCAAAACACAATAACAAACAAAAAGGCGTAAATCCAGTGCCCGTATGTTTCCATAACCATGGGCAGATAACGGTCAAAATGCAGGATAAAATCAACAAGGTTGGAATAAATAGCTTCCATCGTTTCCTCCTTATACAAAAACTAACAATATTTTACCACAAAGCCGCCCAAAAGAATAGAAAAAATAATTTTGTAAGCATTAACTAACTTTGTGCTGTTTTGCTGCCTGTAATGTGTTATAATATCATTGTTGAATTAAATAAGCACTAAAGGGAGATTTATATGGATATTGAAATTATAAAACAAAAAATTGCCGAAGCAAAAGCCAAAGGGCATGAAGTTCCCGATTTGGAAATGATAAAAACCCAAGAGCAGATTGAGGGCATCCGTGCGGCGGCTAAAATTAACAACGCCTGCCTTGATTTGATTGCCGAAAAAATTAAAAGCGGCATGACTACGGAAGAAATTGACGCGCTGGCCTACGATTTTATTACCAAAAACGGCGGTATTCCGGCCTGCCTTGGTTTTTACGGCTTCCCCAAAAGCATCTGCACATCGGTTAATGACCAGGTTTGCCACGGCATTCCCGATAAAACGGCGCTTAAAAGCGGCGACATTGTTAATGTGGACGTAACCACAATTTATAACGGCTATTATGCCGATGCTTCGCGTATGTTTATGATTGGCAAGGTAACAAAGCCCAACCAGGATTTGGTTGCCATTACCAGGGAATGTCTGCGCCGCGGCGTGGAAGCCTGCAAGCCATGGGCTTTTATCGGCGACATCGGCGCAGCGATTGCACCGTTTGCGCGTAAGCACGGTTACAGCGTGGTAACTGAATTCGGCGGGCATGGCGTTGGCGTAGATTTTCACGAAGAACCGTTTGTGTGCCACGAAGGCAAGAAAAACACCGGCATGCTGATGGTGCCGGGCATGGTATTTACGGTTGAGCCGATGATTAATGCCGGCCGCCGCGATATATTCATCGACGCTAACAACGACTGGACGGTTTATACGCAGGACGGCAGCATGTCTGCCCAGTGGGAAAATACCGTGCTCATTACCGATACCGGCGTGGAAGTGCTGGCGTGGTAAGCTTTGCTTTTTAAAAATCCATAATGAAAAAATAAAAATCCCGCTTTTGGCGGGATTTTTTGTTTGGTTATTTATCTTCGTTTTTGTTAATGGTGATGCTGGCTTTAATTTCGGCAGTAAAAGTTTTGCCGTTTGCAGTTTTGTTTTCAGCAGATTTAGTTTCTTCTGTTTTTTGGTTTTCTGTTTCTTCAGGTTCTTTGGCTGCTGTTTCTGCCGCAGTTTTTTCGGCTGCGCGTTTGGCTTTGGCTTCCTGCATGGCTTCGTACAGGTCATATTCGTCCCAGTCGGGGTGCGCTTCGGCAATCTGGCGTTCCAGTTCTTCGTTGGCGCGGCGTTCTGCTTCGGCAGCTTCTTTGCGGGCTTTGGCTTCAGCTTTCTTTTCGGCGCGGGTTTTCTTTTGCTTTACCGGTTCAGGAATGGGGTCCTCGCCGTAACGGTTAGCACCGCGTGTGCCGCGGCGCACCAACAGAACAATGTTAAACATTTGCGCCACAACGCCAAGCGCAGAGGCAATAAGGTTCATGCCGGTATTGCCAAAATCGGTGCCGCCCAAAAACGCGCCTACGCTTAAAACTGCCCACCAGCCGCTCATGTTCATATCATGCAGGCGGCGCACCATTAAAGAAATGCCGGCAATAATCAGCGGTATGTACACTACCCAGAAAATGAGGTAACGGCGCACATTGGCACCAAAGTGATGCGGGTCAGCCTTAAGGCTCGGTTCTACGGTAATGATATACAAAATTAAAAAAATACTCAATGCCAGCAGCGTTGCAGTGTTCATAAAAAACGGCTTGCGGTTTAAACGCCCGCTGAAAGTGAAATAATTCTTTACAATATTGCGTCTTAATTCTCCGACTGTCATAAAAAAACCTCCAATAGGATGTAATAACTAAATTTATATTCGCCGCAGCTGCTTTTATTCCTGCCTGCGGTTATATTTTTGCTGCCAAAAGGCATGGAATTTATCGGCAAGTTCTTTTTTGCCGCATTTTGCCGGCCATAATTCCGTCGGCGCGCTGCGCATGGCTGCCGCCAGATGGTCATATGCTTCCGGATTGAATTTTTGCAGAGCGGCAAGCAGTTCTTTGGCTTCCTGGCGTTTAGTGTGCCCGTCATATGGGCAGGGATTTTTCAGCGGATGCATGCCAAGCTGCGCTACCATCTGCACTATTTCAGCTTCGCGGTAATATAAAAGCGGACGGATAAGCGTCAGCCCTGTTCGGCTTAAATCGGTAACGGGCAGAAAAGTTTTCAGCTGCCCGCTTGCGGCAAGGTTTAAAAAGAAGGTTTCCACGGCATCGTCGTGGTGGTGCGCCCAGGCTACCTTGTTAAAACCAAGTTCCAGTGCCGTGCGGTTAGTTGCAGCGCGGCGGAAGTAGGCGCAGGTAAAGCAGGGCGTGTTGGTACGGTGCTGCCAGGCTTCGGTTATATCAACCTTGCTGCTGTAATGTTTAAGTCCGTATTGGCTGCAAAAAGTTTCCAGTTCAGCTTTGGGAAAGTTATCACTGAACATAGTATCCACCGTGTAGCAGGCAAGTTCAAATTTAAAAGGCGCGTACTGCTGAACTTCTGCCAGCGCAGCGGTTAAAAACATACTGTCCTTGCCGCCGCTTAAACCTATTAAAACACGGTCGCCTTCTTTTAACATATCAAATTCTATAATGCAGCGCCACAGCTTGCCAAGTAAAGCTGCCGGCACAAAAGGTTTGCGGCTCATAGCTTCTCCTTAAAATTTTATGCAGTTTATTATATCATAAATGGCAAATAAAAAACCCCTGCCTTAACGGCAGGTGTTTGGCCTAATATATCAGCCCAGTGTTTCCGTAACTTTTACCAGCTCATCGCGGATTTTAATATGCTGCGGGCAGGCTGCTTCACATGCGCCGCATTTAATGCATTCAGCGGCTTTTTTCAGCCCGTGCCCTTTTACAAGCCAGTTTTCCTGGTGTTTGGCAGCAGCCAAATCGTTATACAGCGTGTAATAATTCATTGCGGTAAAGCTGCCGCTGATGCCGATGTGCATGGGGCAGACTTTGGCGCAGTAATTGCAGGTGGTGCAGGGGATTAAAGGAATTTTTTTAAGTTCTTCCTGCGCCTGTTTAAGTGTTTTTTCTTCATCAGCGCTCAAACCTTTGAAGTCCTTCATATAGGACAGGTTGTCCTGCATCTGTTCAATATTGCTCATGCCGCTGAGTACGGTAATAATGCCTTCAAGATGTGCGGCAAAGCGGATGGCCCAACTTGCTACGGACATATCCGGTTCGGCGTCTTTTAAAATTTTTTGCACGCTTGCGGGCGGGTTAGCCAGCATGCCGCCTTTAACCGGCTCCATAATAATAACCGGTTTGCCGTGTTTGCGCGCTACTTCATAGCAGCGGCGGCTTTGTACGGCGGGGTAATCCCAATCGGCATAGTTAATTTGCAGCTGCACAAATTCCATTTCCGGATGGGCGGTTAAAATTGCATCCAGTTCTTCCGGCGTGGAGTGGAACGAAAAACCAACATGTTTGATTAAACCTTCGGCTTTCTTTTCCTGCACGAAGTTCCACATATCGTAGTCGTCAAAAAAGTGGGTGCGGCTTTCGCCAAGGTTATGCAAAAGGTAAAAATCAAAATAACCGGCGCCTGTTTGTTTCAGGCTTGTTTCAAACTGGCTGATTGCTTCTTCGCGGGTTTTACAGTTAATCCAGGCCGCATTTTTGGTTGCAAGCTGGAATTTTTCGCGCGGATAGCGTTCTACCAGGGCCTGACGGATGGCATCTTCGCTGCCGGGGTATGCCCATGCCGTATCAAAATAAGTAAAGCCTGCTTCCAAAAACATATCTACCATCTGTTTGGTCTGTTCAATGTCAATGGCGCCGTCTTTCTGCGGCAGGCGCATCAGGCCAAAGCCCAGTTTTTTAATATCTTCGCCAAGATATGCCATAATATCCCTTCTTTCATTGTACTGCTTTATTTTATTATAAAGCATCCGGCAGAAGTTTTAAAGTTGAAAGGCACTCCAGGGTAATGCTTTCACGCAGAGGCAAATCTTTGGCATCGGCTAAATCCATGTTCAATGCAAAAACGCAGGTTGTATCTTCGGTTTCTGCCCAGCCTACAAACCAGCCCACCGGCACCTCAATATTATCGGTTGCCCAGCCTGTTTTGCCATGCAGCGTATAGTCCGGCGTTTGTTTTAAAATTGTTATATCTGCTGCCTGCTCCTGGGCAGATTGAGAAAAGGGAAGTTTTTTCTGCGCCAGTTTTGTCAGAAGCTGTACTTGTTCCAGCGCGCTGATTTTTAACGGCCCTTGAAGCCAGAAAGTATCAATGCCTGTACCGATGTCCATATTTCCGTACTGTAAAAGATTGATGTTAGCCTGCATTGCGGGCAGCCCGATGCGGCGTGCCAGTTCTTTATAGGCAGGCACCTGCGAGCGTTTGATGGCATAGCGCAGGTTGGCATCGTTTTTCCAGCTTTCAAGATAAACAGGTTCGCCGGTGTACTTGTAAAAGTATTCATCAACGTTTTTAACCGTGCCGGTTTTCAGCGCGATAAGGCTGTTAAAAATTTTAAAAGTGCTGGCAGGGTAAAAACGCTGCGCCGCACGTTTGGCATTGTGCAGATAATAGCCGTTTTTTTGCACATCATAAATAACAATGGTGCCGTTTACGCCATGGCGTTTAAAAATATCATCCAGGCTGCTGGTGCTTTTGCCTGTATCAACAGGGCTTTGGGCGTAAGCTGCAAAGCAGCAGGAAAAAAGCATAAAGCAAAATATTAAAATTTTAAAAAAGTGTTTCATAAAATCTCCTTAAATAAAAAGCGCCCTTGCGGACGCTTTGTGTTTAAATGTTATTTCCAGCCGACGGTAACGGAGCCTTTAAAATGCTCATCAATAAATTTAGCCATTTCGTCAGACTGGTAAAGTTTTTGCAGTTGTTTAATGCGCGGGTCGTCTGCATTGGCTTTTTTGGTGACAAAAATGTTTACATAAGGTGAGGCTGCCCCTTCAACCATCAAGCTGTCCTTTAAAGGGTTAAGCCCGGCGGGCAGCGCATAGTTGGCATTAATAACGGCAATGGTTACATCCGGCAGGCTGCGGGGAATTGTCGCTGCGTCCAGCTCAAGAAATTTATAATTATGCGGGTTGCCGGTAATATCGGCAACAGAAGTTGTAACATCATTAATGTCTTTTACTTCAATCATTTTCTTTTCTGCCAAAAGCAGCAGCGCTCTGCCGCCGTTGGAGGGGTCATTGGGGATGCCTATGGTAGCGCCGTCGGGGATGGGGTCGCCTTTTTTAATTTTATCGCTGTAAACAGCCATCGGGAAGTTTACGGTTTTAAAGGCTTCAACAAGTTCAAAGCCGGGTTCTTTTTTCAAGGTTGCATCAAGGTAAGGTTTATGCTGCATGCTGTTGGCGAAAATTTCGCCTTCCTGCAAGGCAATGTTGGGCGTTACAAAATCGTTGAATTCCACAACTTCAACATTTAGGCCTTCCCTGGCAGCAAGTTTTTTTACCTCATCCATCAGTTCGGCGTGCGGGCCTGCTGTTACGCCAATTTTAACAGGCGCGCTGGTGTCTGCTTTTTTCTCTTCGCCGCCGCAGCCGAATACGCCCAGGGCTAATGTGCCAATGGCGAGTGCGGCCAAAATTCTTTGCACTTTGGTCATTTTTACTCCTCCAATTCAAAACATTACAATTTATTTTTATTTAATTTTTTGCTGAGCGTGTCGCCCAGATACTGGATAACCTGCACCAGCAAAATTAAAATAACGACGGTAACAATCATTACATCAGGCTGGAAACGCTGGTAGCCGTAGCGGATGGCAAGGTCGCCCAGACCGCCGCCGCCCCAAACGCCCGCCATGGCAGAATAGCCTATAAGCGCGATAACGGCAAGCGTAATGCCAAGTACGATGGAATGTAAGGATTCCGGAAGCAATACTTTGGTAATAATTTGCAGCGGGCTTGCACCCATGCTCTGCGCCGCTTCAATAACGCCGGGGTTAATTTCCAAAAGGGAAGATTCAATAACGCGGGCAATGAAAGGCGCTGCGGAAATGGTAAGCGGCACAATGGCTGCCGTGGTGCCGATGGAAGAGCCAACCAGTACGCGAGTCAGCGGAATAATGGCAACCATTAAAATAATAAACGGCGTGGAACGGGTTGCGTTTACAATAACGCCCAAAACAGAGTTGATGGCTGCATTAGGCAGAATATGGTTGCTGCGCGTAACCGTTAAAATAATGCCAAGCGGTATGCCGATAAGGCTTGCCAGCAAAGTAGAGGCAACAACCATGTAGCCGGTTTCCCAAAAGGATTTTATTAAAAGTTCAATCATTTCATTTGACATATCCAATTACCTCCACTGTAAGGTTCTGGCTGTTAAGAAAAGCCAGTGATTCATCCAAAGCGGATTTAGAACCTTCGATTACTATTAAAAGGTTGCCGTAAATGCGGTCTTTCAGCTGGTCGGTATTGCCGGAAATAATATTGGCATCGACATCGAAGTGCTTAATCATGCGGGATACAATAGGTTTATCGGCATTGCCGCCAAAGAAGGAAAGGCGGACAACAAGGCTGGAGCCGTCAACATATTCCCTGCTGAGCGGAATGTTTTTATAAGCTGCCGGCAGGTCGTTTTTGATAACGCTTTTAACAAAATCTTTAGTGGTAGGATTCTGCGGGTTGGTAAATACATCAACCATTTTGCCTTCTTCAATAATAGAGCCGTTTTCTATTACGGCAACGCGGTCGCAAATTTCTTTTACAACTTCCATCTGGTGCGTAATCATTACTATGGTAAGGTTTAAACGTTTGTTAATATCGCGCAGAAGGTTTAAGATGGATTTTGTGGTCTGCGGGTCAAGCGCGCTGGTTGCTTCGTCGCACAGCAGCACTTTAGGGTTGCTGGCAAGGGCGCGGGCAATGCCTACGCGCTGTTTCTGTCCGCCGGAAAGCTGGCTGGGATAATGGTCGGCGCGTTCTTTAAGCTGTACCAAATCAAGCAGCGGCTCTACGCGCTTTTTAATTTCGTCTTTGGGCAGTCCCTGAATTTCCAGCGGGAAGGCAATATTGCCGTAAACGGTGCGGCTGGCAAGCAGGTTAAAGTGCTGAAAAATCATGCCAATGTTTTGGCGTGCCTTGCGGAGCTGCGCTTCCGTCATGGCGGTAAGTTCTTCACCGTCTACAAAAACCTGCCCGGCGGTAGGTTCTTCCAGCATGTTAATGCAGCGGATTAAAGTGGATTTGCCGGCGCCGGATAACCCGATGATGCCGAAAATTTCACCCTGCTCAATCGTCAGGCTGGTGGATTTTAAGGCAGGAATATCGCCCGAGGATGTGTGGTAAGTTTTTTCTACATTGCGTAATTCAATCATAAATGTTCCTCTTTCTTTCATCAGTTGAAGGTATTAAAAAACCCTTCACGTACAGGTGAAGGGCATAAGTCTTAATTACCTCTTTCATCTGCCGGAATGCTCCGTTGGATTTGGCACCGTTTCACGATGGATGGTTGCCGTAGCGTCATAGGGCCAGTCCCTCGGCTACTCTTGATGAATGTTTGTATGAAGTTGATGTATCAATCATACACGGTGTTTACAAATATGTCAATAAAATTTTTTGAAAAAGGCGTAAAAATACTTGACTTTTTGCAAAATAAAGTATTAAAGTTAGAAAGGATATAAAAATCCAAACTAAAATTATAACGGGTTTTAACAAGGAGGACAGCCATGTCGGCAAAGACCAGGGATAAATTAACCGCACAGTTGTTTAAGGCTGTTTTAAGTTTGAAAGATGAACAGCAGTGTTCTGATTTTTTTGAAGATATTTGCACAATAGCCGAACTGAAAGCAATGGCACAGCGGCTTGAAGTAGCGCGCATGCTTGACGCAGGCTGCATCTATGAAGAGATTGTAGAAAAAACCGGCGCCAGCACGGCGACCATATCGCGCGTAAAGCGCTGCCTGATTTACGGCGCCGACGGGTATAATTCCGTAATGCCCGTTTTAAGAGAAGGCGAAAAAAATGAAAATTGATTTTACAGCTTTAAAGTTTAACGCACATGGTTTTATTAATGCTGTTGTGCAGGATGCAGGCAGCGGTGAAGTGCTGGCGCTGGTAAAAATAAACGGCGCTGCGCTTGCCAAAACTGCCGAAACCGGAAATTTGTGGCTGTATGATGCAGAAACGCAAAAAATTTACAATGCTGCTGACGATGGCGCAAATTTTGATGTTGCGGAAATAAGCAGTGATAAAAACGGAACCGTGCTGCTTATAAAAGCCATGCCCAAAACTCAGGGGCTTTGCGTGTTTACAAAACCGGTATGGAAATGCGCCGGCGGCAACCTGCCTGTACCGGAGCCGGAAGGCATACATGGCGTGCTGGCGGAATTGTACCGCATAATTTGCTATAAGCGTGCACACGGCGGCGAAAAATCCTACACGCATTATTTGTTTATGTCCGGGCAGGATAAAATTTTAAGCAAACTTGGCGAAGAAACAACCAGTACGGTTATAGCTTCCAAAAACGGCAGCAAAACAGCCGTGCTTGATGAAATGGGCAGTTTGTGGTATCACTGCCTTGTGCTTTTGGCATACCATAATATTAATCCGGCTGAGTTACTTGCAACTATGGATGGCAAAAGGGCTAAATAAATTTACTTTTATAGAACCGTATTAATATTTTGTGTTTATTGCCCGCAAAAAGGTTTTGTTTGCCGCTGGCAGGCAAAAAGCGGTGACAGGGCAGGGCAAAGCGTGGTATAATAAAAGATACCGAAAAATTAAGAACGGCAGCCCGGCTGCCTGTAAAAAGGAAGTGCTGAACGTGGATAAACCAGTATATGTTATCGGCCACCGCAACCCGGATACAGATTCTATCTGCTCCGCAGTTGCTTATGCGTGGCTTAAAAGGCAGCTTGGCGTTAACGCCGTGGCAGCCCGCGCAGGTGCGCTGAACCCCGAAACCCAGTATGTTTTAAATTATTTTGGCGTGGAAGAACCTGTTTTGCTTGAAGATATGTATCCCCGCCTGAAAGATATTGAACTTATTGCCGTGCCGATGCTGAACGCAGAAACCAAACTGCGCGAGGTAAGCCATTTGTTTACCGATTACGGCGTACGTTGCATGCCTGTTGGCACGCCGGAAAACATTGAAGGCGTTGTTACCGTAACCGACCTTGCCAAATGCTTCTATAAAGAACTTTGCGCACAGGAAAACGAAACCGGCGCCGTTGATTACAGCCAGCTTTTGGATGCACCGGTTAAAGATTTGATGACCACCAGCGTTGTTTCCTTTAACAACAACGAACTTCTGGATGACGTTAAAAATGCAATGCTCGATACCAACTTCCGCTCCTATCCGGTTGTTGAAGGCGGCCGCTACATTGGTATGATTGACAAGGTTCGCCTGCTGAAACCGGATAAAACCCAGCTTATCCTTGTTGACCACAACGAACGCGCACAGGCTGTTGAAGGCAGCGAAGAAGCGGAAATCATTGAAGTAATTGACCATCACCGCATGGGCGGCCTGCATACTGCGGCTCCTATCTATATCCGCGAAGAACCAGTAGGCTGCACTGCAACCATCGTTACCAATATGGCGGAAACCTATAAAGTAGAACTGCCGCGTGAAATTGCGGGACTGCTTTTATCGGCAATTATTTCCGATACCCTGTATTTCCGCAGCCCGACTACTACCCAGCAGGACAAAGATGCAGCTGCCAAACTGCAAAAACTTGCAGGACTTGAAGATTTGGAAGCCTATGCCATGGAAGAACTGAAACAGGGTTCTGTAATTGCGCGTTTAAGTGCAGACGAACTGGTACGCACCGACCTGAAAGAGTTCGACTTTGGCGAAACCAAAGCAAGCGTAGCGCAGATTAACATTTTAGGCCGTCAGCAGGGGCTGGATAAAATGCCGGAACTTTTAACGGCACTGGAAACTATGCGTGAAGCAGAAGGATTTGATCTTTCTTTCCTGATGGTAACGGATATTCTTTCCGAAGCTACCGACCTTTTGGTTGCAGGCGTTAACCAGGCAAAAGTTACCGAAGCTTTCGGCAAACCGGAAGGCGTTGGCCATTATTATCTGCCGGGCGTACTTTCCCGCAAAAAACAAATTGTACCGCCTTTGACGGATGCTTTCAGTAAATAAATAATGTAAAGTTTTTAACAAACAGGCAGCGTTTTAAGCGCTGTCTGTTTTTATATGTACTCAAAATTCATAAAAATTCACAAAAAATTGTAAAATAATATTGACGGCATTGTGAAATTGTGGTAAAGTGTACACATCCTTAAAAGAACAGTTTGCAAAAGACGGACTGCATTGGTTTGGTTGCAGAGGAAACATGGCAACTCGCGCATAAAAGACCAGTAAGGGAAGTTTTGAACAAAAGGTTTCGGCTAAGGATAAAAATTTACTTTCCCTGGAGGAATGAAAAATGAAAAAATCTTTAGTTCTCGCAATGGCAATGGCTCTTGGCGTAACTGCAAGCGCTTATGCCGCAAACCCCTTCTCCGATGTACCGGCTGGTCATTGGGCTTATGATGCTGTAAACAAACTGGCTGCAGCAGGCGTTGTTGACGGTTATCCCGACGGCACCTACGGCGGTGACAAACTGATGACCCGTTACGAAATGGCTCAGATTGTTGCTAAAGCTATGGCTAAAGGCGCTAACGTAGACAAACTGGCAGCAGAATTTGCTGACGAACTTGACAGCCTTGGCGTTCGCGTTGCTAACCTTGAGAAAAAATCCGACAACGTAAAAATCACCGGTCAGATCCGTGCTTCCTACAAAGATCTTAGCGGCGATGTTGATGGCGATAACGCTGCTCTCCGTACCCGTTTGTGGGTAACTGGCGAAGTTAACGAAGACTGGACTTACACCGGCATGTTCCAGAACACTCAGGACTTCAGCAATGAAGAAGGCGATGAAGATGTAGTTCTTAACCGTGCATATCTGAATGGCCGTCTTGGCGGCTTAGATGTACAGGCTGGCCGTTGGAATGAAGTTCTCTTCACCGGTAACGTACTTGATTCCTATCTCGATGGCGTTAAAGTTTCCTATGGCGATAAAGTAAAAGTATTTGGCTTGGCTGCTAAAGGTGCAAGCCACCAGGATGACAACGTTGATTATCTGTTTGATTCCGAAGACCGTCTCTATGTTGTAGGTGTTGAAGCTGACATGGGTGCAGTAAACGCTTATGCTGCTTACCTCGAAACTGATGCTTCCGGTCATGCAACTGTAGAAAATAGACCTGTTGCTAATACTGACAATATGGATAAAGAAATTTGGAACGTAGGTTTCAACTATAACTTCGCTCCTGATTTTGTACTGGCTGCTGAATATATGCGCGGCAATGAAGATTACTATGACACCGATAAAGACGGCTGGTGGGCAGATGTTTCCTGGAAAGGCGCTAAAGCTGACGAACCGGGTTCCTATGGCCTGCACGTAGGTTATTTTGACCAGTCTGCTAATGCTTACCTCAGCCCGACTACTGATGGTTTCGTTGGTAGAACTTATGATGAAAATGGTCAGTATAAAGCTGGTAGTATTTTTGACGAAGGTTACAAGGGCTGGAATGTAGGCGCAAGCTGGGCAGTTGCTAAAAACATCGTTGCAGTAGTTAACTACTATGACTTTGAAG
Organism: uncultured Phascolarctobacterium sp.; assembly: GCA_905207485.1. Classification (GTDB taxonomy): domain Bacteria; phylum Bacillota; class Negativicutes; order Acidaminococcales; family Acidaminococcaceae; genus Fusicatenibacter_A. The sequence goes on along the minus strand of CAJLLL010000002.1, from coordinate 44,035 downwards.
GCAAAGAAAACGGCAAAGACGCAGAAACCATCTTCTCCGAACTGTACTTCACTTTCTAATCCTAACTTTAATAAGTTTAATATTAAAGGCTACAAACGGACGGCTTATGCCGTCCGTTTTTTGTATGTTTAATTACTGTGTTCATATATTAATGAAATGCCGCTGAAATTTTATCAGTACAGCATGTAAATTTAGTGCCTAATTGTGAAATTTTGTTAAATTTTTACAGGCAACATGCAAAATAAAACTTTGCTTATAGCTTCATTTTTTGGTATAATAAAAATACAAAGAATGATGGGAGTTGATTGTTGTGGCTGACGTATTCAATACCGTTTCCGGAAATAAAATGTTTGAACTCAGGCAGGCTGTGCAGGAACTGCGCGAACGCTTGAAAACAGAAGAAGACCCTGATATCATCGCTGAAATTAAAAAAGAAATTATGGAAAAGGAAACTAATTACAACATCCTTGCCGAACGTCTGAAAATGCAGAACCGCAGCATTTGACGGCATATGTTTACAGTGCATTTTACCGCCTGCCGCTATAAAAAACGGCGGGCGTTTTTTATTAGCGTAATGATTGCCAAGCTGCAAAAAAAGTGATAAACTATCACAGAAAATATTTATTTTTAGAAGTCTGCCTTTTTATAGAATGGTTGAAAGAACAGGAGAGTTTGCAGTTGGAAAGATTGATAGTTAAAGGCGGCAGCCGCCTCATCGGTACGGTAAAAACAAGCGGCGCCAAAAACGCCGTGTTGCCGATTATTGCCGCTTCTATTTTGGGTACTTCTCCCAGCAGGCTGGATGAAATTCCGGCGCTTGAAGATGTACGCACTATTTGTGCTGTGCTGGAATGCCTTGGCATTAAGGTTGATGCTTCCGAGCCGCATACGCTTAATATTGACAGCCGCGAGATTACTTCATGCGAGGCTCCTTACGAACTGGTGCGCTCCATGCGTGCATCATTCCTTGTTATGGGTCCGTTATTGGCGCGCAAGGGTTATGCGCGTATTTCCCAGCCTGGCGGCTGCGCTATCGGCACGCGCCCGATTGATTTACATTTGAAGGGTTTTGAAGCTTTGGGTGTAAAAATTGAGCAGGGGCACGGCTATATTGAAGCCAGTGCGCCGGACGGCATGGTTGGCACGAACATTTACCTTGATTTTCCGAGCGTTGGCGCAACGGAAAATATTATGATGGCGGCGGCTATGGCCAAAGGCACAACGGTGCTGGAGAACCCTGCCGAAGAGCCTGAAATTGTTGACCTCGCCAACTATTTGAACCAGATGGGCGCACGTGTACGCGGTGCCGGCACTAATGTAATAACTATTGAAGGCGTAAGCGAACTGCACGGCGTACAGCATTCCGTTATTCCCGACCGCATTGAGGCAGGCACTTATATGATTGCCGCAGCAATGACCGGCGGCGATGTTATTATTGAAAATGTACTGCCGGAACATCAGAAACCGCTTATTGCCAAACTGCGTGAAGCTGGTGCGCTGGTAGAAGAAGACATTGACCGTATCCACGTTGCTTCTGACGGCAATTTAAAAGCTGTCGATATTAAAACTTTGCCTTATCCGGGCTTCCCGACCGATATGCAGGCACAGATGATGGCTATGCTTTCTGTTGCCGAAGGGCGCAGCAAAGTTACCGAAACCGTTTTTGAAAACCGTTTTATGCACGTTGTTGAACTTAACCGCATGGGAGCCAATATTACAACCGAAGGGCGCAGCGCCGTTATTACCGGGCCTGCGCATCTAACAGGCTGCACGGTAAGGGCAACCGACCTGCGCGCCGGTGCGGCTATGATTTTGGCCGGACTGGTAGCAGAAGGAGCAACCGAAATTTGCGATATTTACCATATTGACCGCGGCTACGAAGAGATTGTGGCCAAACTGAAAAAACTGGGCGCGGATATTGAGCGCGTCGGCACGAAAGATTAAAAGTAGGTGAAGATATGTTTTTTAACAGTGTTGATATAGGCATCGACCTTGGCACTGCCAACCTTTTGGTATACATCAAGGGCAAAGGCATTGTGTTTGACGAGCCTTCCGTAGTAGCGATTAATAAAAGCAAAAATAAAATTCTGGCAGTGGGCAACGAAGCCCGCGATATGATTGGCAAAGTGCCGGGCAATATTTCCGTAATCCGTCCGTTAAAAGAAGGCGTTATTGCCAACTATACCGTAACGCAGAAAATGCTGGAGTTTGTAGTGGCGCGTGTGGCAGGCAAAAGCTTTTTCAGCAAGCCGCGCATCATGGTCAGCATTCCTACCGGCATTACTTCCGTAGAAAAACGCGCCGTGCTTGAAGCAGCTAAGCAGGCAGGCGCTTCCAAAACTTATTTAATTGAAGAACCTCTTGCTGCGGCTTTGGGCGCAGGGCTTGATATCAGCGTGCCGAGCGGCAGCATGGTTATTGACATCGGCGGCGGCACAACCGATATTGCTATTTTAAGCCTGGGCGGCGTGGTTGTAGATTCTTCCATCCGCGTGGGCGGCGATGCTTTTGACGATGCCATTGTGCGCTATGTAAAAAAAGTGCATAATGTGCTGATTGGCGAACCGACTGCTGAAGAAATCAAGATGAAAGTGGCAACGGTACATTCCGAGGGCAGAAGCGAAGCTATTGAAGTACGCGGGCGTGACCTTGTTACCGGCATGCCTACCACTATTAAAGTTACTTCGGCAGATGCGCGTGCAGCATTGCGCGAGCCGGTTTATTCCATGATTGCTACCGTGCGCAGCGTATTGGAAAAATGCCCGCCGGAACTTTCGGCAGATATTGTTGACAAAGGCATGGTGCTTACCGGCGGCGGTGCTTTGCTTGATGGCCTGGCACAGCTTTTAACCGACGAAACCGGCATTAAAACGACTGTTGCCGAAAACCCGCTGGACTGCGTTGCCATGGGTACCGGCAAGGCACTGGCAGAGCTTAACAGCCTGCGCCCCGGTTCGGTTGTCGGCAACGATTGATTGCAGATTGCATTTAATACACAGCCTTAGGGCTGTGTATTGTTTTTTGGCATGGAGGTAAGAACAATGTTAAAACTTTTAGGCAGGCTGGCTGCGGTAACACTGCTTGTTTTGGCCGTGCCGGTGGCGGCAATGGCAGCAGAAGTGCAGAACTTCCGTTTCAGCAGCAGCCCCAGCAAAATACGTTTTGTTGTTGATGCAGACGGTAAAATTAACTACAAAGAAATTAAAAATACTAAAAAGCAGCTTGTGTTGGAACTTGATGCTGAACTTGCAGATGATATTGTTTCCAAAGTAAAAGACCCGATTATCAAAAAGGCGCGCCTTGAAGAAAAGGGCGATAAAACACGCCTCATTGTAGATTTAAAAAGCGAGGCGCAGCATAAGGTATTGGTATTAAAGCAGCCTGACCGCCTGGTGCTGGATATTTTCCGCATCCGTGTGGAAAATACCAAAAATGATATGGGCAAGGGGCTGACACATATTTACCGCCGTGAAGATATGAACGGTTTGCCGGTAGAAGTAAATATTTTGGAAATTGCACCCAAAAACCGTTACACTTTAAAACCTTTCAGCGGGGCAGTAAACAGAAACGGGCGCGGAACTTTGCTGAAGGCAAGCAAAGCTGTCGGCGCACGTGCGGCAGTTAACGCTTCTTATTTTGATACGGATGGCTGGATTATCGGCAACCTGAAGCTGGACGGCGAATGGATGGGCATGGAAAGCCAGCCGCGCAGCGCCTTTGTTGTAAACGGCGGCAAAGCGCAGATAATGAAGGATTTATCATATCAGGGCCGCGCTTTCTTCCCCAAACTGGGAACTTTTATTGATGTAAAAGGCATTAACCGCGCCCGCATTGCCGGCGATGTAGTTGTATACACGCATTATTACGGCAAAAGCACCAAAACAAATCAATGGGGCTATGAAATCCGTATCGCCAATAATGGCAGGGTAACTGAAGTAAGCAAGAACGGCAATATGAAGCTTGATGCAGACAGCGTTGTTTTATCTGCCCACGGCGATGCCGCCAAAGTGTTGGAGCGCGTACAGGTTGGCGACCGTGTGCGCCTGCGTGAAACTTTGGGCAATGAAACTGCCGATGAAGCGGAACTTGTGCTGGGTGCAGGCCCTTCGCTGGTAGCGGATGGCAAAGCTGATGTGCGCAGTGCGGAAGAAAATATTGCTTCCGACATAGCCCGCGGGCGTGCGCCGCGTACGGCCATTGGCATAAAAAAGGACGGCACTGTTATTTTGCTGGTAGTTGATGGGCGCAGCCGCAGCAGTTCCGGCATGAGTTTGCAGGAACTTGCCGATTATATGGTTAAGCTGGGCGCATGGCAGGCGCTGAACTTTGACGGCGGCGGCAGCAGCGAAATGGTGTTGGACGGCAAAATTTTAAATAATCCTTCCGATGGCGCGGAAAGGCCAGTAAGCGTTGGCTTGGGCGTATTCCCGACCAAAGGCTGATGCTTGCCAGAAAAATTTTTAAATAGTATAATATAGCCATGCATGCCAATCTGCGTGCGGCTGTTTGTTTAAACCAAATTTAACCGGCGTGCGGTGTTGTACCCATGCCGGTTTTGCATTAACTGAGGGATTTATGAGAACAAAAAAATTAGTATTATCATTTATTTTTAATATTCTTTTGCTGCTAAGCCTGCCTTTGGTGTGTGCGGCTAATGTGCCGCTGATGCCGGTTGAAGATGTGCGCCCTGGCATGCACGGCATTGGCAAAACCGTTGTGAGCGGCGATACCGTTGAAAATTTTGACGTGGAAGTTATTGGCGTTACCGGCAGCGAGGCAAGCGGCTACAGCATTCTTGTGCGTACAGGCGGCAGCCTGATTGAAAACAGCGGCGGCGTGGCGCAGGGCATGAGCGGCAGCCCGGTTTATATTGATGGCCGTCTTGTAGGCGCCGTTGCTTTTGGTAAGGAATTTAATGACCCGCACTACTGCTTTTTAACTCCTATCGGGAGGATGCTTGATTTGTTGAACGAAACAAGCCCGCGCCCTTCGGAGTTTATTCCTAAAAGCACTATGCTGATGGCAGGAGGCTTTACTTCTGCCGGGCTTGATTATTTAAACCAAAAACTTGCTCCGCTTGGGCTTAGCGCAACTGGCGCAGGCGGAAGCGGTAATTTCACATCTGATAAAGCCCTTGAACCGGGCAGTGCTATCGGCGTATCACTGATACGCGGCGATATCCGCCTTGGCGCATTGGGAACGGTAACATGGATGGGTGATGACGGCACCTTGCTGGCATTTGGGCATCCGTTTATGCAGCGCGGCGACAGCAATTACTTTTTGGAAAGGGCGTGGATTTTAACTTCACTGCCCAATTTGCAGAGCGCTTATAAAGTTGGTAATCTTGGTGAGACCATCGGCACCGTAACGCAGGACCGCAGCGCGGGCATTGCTGCTGAAATCGGCGCGCAGCCTAAGGTTATACCCATGTATGTATCGGTTACGGATACTTCGCGCGGGGTAAACGGCAGCGCACGCACCGAACTTATTGACGACGATGTGCTTTTGCCTGCCATGGTTGATGCCGTTACCTATAACACCGTTACCCGTGTTGCCGACAGGGAAGGCGGCGGTACGGCGCGTTTTGATTTCCGCATTGACGGGCGCAGCGCAAACGGCGAGCAGATTGAAATTAAACGTGAAAATATGTATTATGCCGATACCGGCATTTTAAAAATGATTAGCCAGGAACTGGTGCAGGCGGCAACATTGCTTGCGCAGAATAAGTTTGAAAAAATAGATGTTTATAACATTGAAGCGAATGTCGCTATCGGCACGGAGCCGGAAGTAGCGGAGATTATTTCTGCCCGTCCGCAAAAACTGGAAGTGCATCCGGGCGAGGTGCTGAACATTGATGTGGAAATGCAGCCTTACCGCTCGGCAAAAATAACCAAAACGGTGCAGTTTACCGTGCCAAAACAGCAGCAGCCCGGCAAACTGGCGCTTAATGTGCGCGGCGGCAGCAGTCTGGCGTGGATGCAGGAACTGATGAAACGCCAGCAGGAAGAAGGCATACCTGCTGCCAAACAGCCTCAGCGCCGCACTTTAAAAGACTTTATTGCAGATATCAACAACGCTGACCAGAATAATGAAATTATCGTTGACATTGCTGCGCTGCCAAATCCTGATATGATGGCAGAGCAGCAGGATACAGGCTTTGCTGCGGCACTTGCAGGCACTCCTGCCAAACAGAAAACCACAGTAAACTTTATTGTGGACGGTACGGCAGACATTATGGTTGACGTTACAGACTGATAAATTTTACAAAATCGTTAAAAAGCGTTGTTTGCCATAAGCAGGGAATCTTTGCTTTATGTTGAATTATATAACAACAGATTAAAATTTTTGGGGAAAGGAAGAGGCTGATGCTGAAAGAAATCTGTGCGGCTGTGGGAAGATATACCATTAGCTCATGCGAAAATACGGGGCGTATTATGCAGCTTTTTTTAGATACTGCGGCGCGCCTTAAATATGCCAACGCTCGCGAAACTGTGCGGCAGATGGCAAGGCTTGGCGCTGATTCCCTGCCCATTGTTTTAATGACGATACTTTTTACGGGCATGGTTTTTGCCTTGCAGACGGCAACGGAATTTGTACGTTTCGGTGCGGCTTCTTCCGTCGGCGGCATTGTTGCCATTGCACTGGGACGCGAACTTGTACCGGTGCTTACCGGCGTTGTTGTTGCCGGGCGTATCGGCGCAGCCATTGCGGCGGAACTTGGCACTATGAAAGTAACGGAACAGATTGATGCTTTGAAAGTTATGGCAACCAACCCGATAACATATCTTGTAGTGCCGCGCTTTCTGGCGGCGGTGCTGATGATGCCGGTACTTATTGTTTTTGCCAACGGCATAGGTAATATCGGCGGTTGGGTAGTAGCGCATTACTATGCAGGCATCAGCAATTTTACCTATATTAATTCCATTAAGGTGTTTGCCGATATTTTTGATGTTACGGGCGGTATGATTAAAAGCATGGTTTTCGGCGGCATTATCGCCATTGTGGCAAGCCATAAAGGGCTTGGCGCCAAACAGGGCGCTGAGGGCGTAGGCCTTGCGACAACGGAATCGGTAGTGCTTTCGATAATTTTAATTTTCATTGCCAATTATTTTTTATCGGCAGTGCTTTATGTATGAGGTTAGCAAATGGCAGAAGCGGTAATAAGTTTACGCCAATTAAATATTACCTTCGGTACGCATACAGTGCTGGATAACATTGACCTTGATGTTTACAAGGGCGAAACGCTTGCCATTCTCGGCCCGTCCGGCACCGGCAAAAGTACGGTGTTGCGTTCGATGATAGGGCTTTTGGAGCCCGGCGGCGGCAAAATTTACATTCAGGGCGAAGATGTTTCGGAACTGGATGAGGACGGCTGGAACCGCCTGCGCATGAAAATGGGCATGGTATTTCAGTATTCGGCGCTGTTCGATTTTTTAACCGTAGGCGAAAACGTGGCATTTGGGCTGCGGCAGCATACGGATAAAAGCGAAAAAGAAATTCAGCAGATTGTGGCTCAAATGCTTGATATGGTAGGGCTGCCCGGCACGCAGGATTTATATCCGGCGGAGCTCAGCGGCGGTATGAAAAAACGCGTAGGGCTTGCGCGGGCGATAGCTGTTAGCCCGGAGATAGTTCTGTACGATGAACCGACGGCAGGGCTTGACCCGATTATGAGCCGCAATATCAGCCGTCTTATTAAAAAGACGCAGCAGCAGCTTCATGTTACTTCCGTTTTGGTAACGCATGATATGCAATCGGCGTTTTACGCAGCAGACCGCGTTGCCATGCTGTACAAAGGGCGCATAGTTGCCATAGGCACGGCGGAAGAGATAAAACAGAGCACAAACCCGATAGTTAAAGCCTTTATTGAAGGGCGCGAGATTAAAGAGCAGGTGATAACATGAGTTCCAGCGAAGTTAAAGTAGGCGCAGTGACACTGGGCGGCGCAGCCATTCTGGCGGCGATGATAACCTTTTTGGGAACGTTCAGTTTCGGCAGCGATAAATACGATATAACCATTGATTATCCGCAGGTTGGCGGGCTGATGGCAGGCAATATGGTGCGTTATGCGGGCGTGCAGGTTGGCACCGTTAAAGGCCTTACCGTTAATGATGATGGTATTGAAGTTGTTGCTGAAATTAACGACAATGTGCAGATTCCGCAGGAAGCTCTGTTCACCATTGGCGCAGACGGGATTTTGGGTGAAAAATTTGTAGATATTCAGCCTCCCCCGCGGGCAGTAAGCGGCTTTTTGGAAGATGGAGCCAGAGTAAACGGCACGCCGGGAGGCGGGTTTGATACTTTTATGAGTTCTTCCGGAGAAGTGCTTAAAAAAGTAGAAAACATTGCCGATGCTCTTGATAATGTATTTGGCGACCCGGAAGTGCAGCAATCGATGCGCGAAGGGTTTTTGAACATGAAGGAAATCAGCGCCAACATGAACGCCTTTACCAAAGTAATGGCGGATGTGGCGGTTGATAACCAGCAGCAAATTAACGTTATGGTTAAACAGCTCAGCGAAATGTCTGCACGTATGAACCAGACAGCAGACAGCATGGAAAATATTATTACTGAAGTAAATGAAGGGCACGCAGGGCAGAATTTTGCACTTATTATTGAAAATATGGCGAAAACAAGCGCCCGCATTGAAGAAGCAAGCAAGCTGCTGGAAAAAGTTGCCAGTGACCCGCAGACTGAGGATGATTTAAAGGCGACGCTGCATAATGCCCGCGAAGCAAGCGAAAAGGCTAACCGCATGCTGGGCGTTTTGGAAACTGCTGAAATCAGCGCCGATGTAACGCATAGCGCGGAAGGCGGCGACTGGCGCAGCAATTTGGGCGTAACCCTGCGCCCGCAGGAAGATACTTTTTTTTACCTGGGCGGCTATGACCTTGGCGACAGCAACAAACTTGATTTGCAGTTTGGCAAGGAACTGGGCGCCGCCGATGTAAGCATGGGTGCAATGCAGGGCGAGTTTGGTGTAGGGCTTGGTTATGATATAGCCGACCGCTTCCGTTTATATACGCAGGTATATGATTTTGACGATGCCAAAGTTAAACTCGGCGGTGAACTGAAACTGAACGATAACTTATCGCTTTTGGGCGAGCAGACAGATTTGAGGCATGGCAGCAAGAGCAATACTTATGTTGGCGTGCGTACATATTTTTAAAAATTTGTTAACTTTAGAAAAAACAGTTGACTTTTGAAAATAAAAAATATAAAATTTAAGCACTGACTAATCAGTCAATGATTGGAGGTAAAAGAAATGTTCAGTTATAAAAAAGCCAAAAACGTACTGGCTCTTACTGCGGCTTTAACCGCTTTGTGTTCCCAGTCTGTTTTTGCCGCTACTTTGGAGCTGGATTTGGACGAAACCATCCAAAGGGCGCTGTTAAGCAACCCGAGCGTAAAAATTGCTGAATATAACAGAAAAGCAGCGAAGGCTGATTACAGTGCGGCTAAAAGCGCGCGCGGCATCAGCATCAGCTTGAATCATAGCACTGGCCGCGGCGGTTATGCAGATAATCAGTTTATGGGCACTATTAATCTCGGTAAACAAATCGGCAACAGCCACAGCAACTCTGTTACTGCCAGCCTGCCGATTTTTACCGGCGGCGAACTGCAGGGGAAGATTGGCCAGGCTAAGGCTAATTACCGCAGCATGCTTTCTGCCGAAGAACAAGCTTACATTGAAATGAAGGAAACCGCAACTGACGGTTATTTCAGCATGCTTGATGCAGGCAATATGAAAACACTGTGCCAGGAATCTGTTGACCGTTTACAGGCGCATCTGGATAACGTAATTGCCCAGTACAATGTAGGCATTGTTGCCCGTGCGGACGTACTGCGCAGTGAAGTAGAACTTGCCAATGCCAAGCAGGACCTTATCAGTGCGGAAAACGGCTATGATGTTGCGGAAGCAACTTTGAATAATATTATCGGTACGCCGCTTAGCACAACCCTTATTTTAAAAGACAGCCTGCAATATGTGCCGTATGAGAATGATATGGCTTACTGCCTTGCATACAGCAAGGAACACCGCCCGGAATTAAAACAGGCGGAATACGGCGTTGACGCTGCCGAAGCGGCACTTGTTGTTGCACGCAGCGGGCATATGCCTAAAATCAGTGCTAATGCCAGCAATTATTGGGGCGGCGATGGCAGCAACTGGCCCGGTGATGATGATGAGAACTGGGCAGTAGGCATTACGGCCAGCATGAATATTTTCGACAGCGGCGTAACCTGGTCTAAAATTCATGCAGCGCAGGAAAATTTGGCAAAAGCCAAAGAAACCCAGCGCCAGGTAAGAGATGCTGTTGAACTGGAAGTGCGCACCGATTACCTGAGCATGCGCGAAGCTGAAAAACGTATCAGCACTACGCAGGTAGCCGTTGCACAGGCAGAAGAAGATTACCATATTGCAGTAGTTCGTTACCAGGCAGGCGTAGGCACCAATATTGACGTTATGGATGCTCAGGTTGCCCTGACGGAAGCTAAAACCAATTATGTAAAAGCATTGTATGATTACAATACATCCAAAGCAGCTCTCAACACTTCTATGGGCGTAGGCGTTCCCGTACCGGAACCGAGAACTTTCCCGGAACCGGTAGATACACCGGCTGAAGCACAGCAGCCTGCAGAAACCGAAGCTGCTGCTCAGAACGCAGATACGCAAGCTGCCGAAAGTCAGCAGCCCGCTGCTGAAACTGAACCAGCGCAGACAGAAACTGCACTGGCAGCAGAAAATGCAGACAATGCAGCAGAAGAAACTGCTGAAAATGCCGAATAATATAAATTAAATTACATTAAAAAGCATTGCATCTTGTAAAATTTAAGGTGCAGTGCTTTTTCTGTTTCAAAACGGCAGGAAGATTATTTTTAACGTAGAATACATAAACTGTTAAAGTATAATTTTTCTGCGGAGGCAGATTATGAATAGAATTTTAAAAATTTTTATAGTGGTTTTGCTGGCAACGGCAGCGCTTTATATGTGGGCTGTAAAGTTTATTGCCCCGCAGTATCTGGCACAGGTGCCGCAGCTTGTAAAAACCATGTCGCAAAATTATATTAACGGTACTGCAACGCTGGAACGTCTTGACTGGAACGGCAGGCTGGAGTTCACTGCCTACGGCATAAAGGTAAACGGTGCTGATGGCGCGCGCATTGCTGAAATTCCGGAAGCAAAATTTGGAATTTCACCGCTGCGTGCTTTTGTTGCGCCTGAACGTGCTTTAAGCGAGGTTGTTTTAACATCTCCGCAGCTTTATTTACAGATGAACGAGCAGGATGAATGGAACCTGCGCAATTTTTTAAAACCGTCCGATTCTTCGGAGACTCCTTTTTATGGGTATCTTGCCGTAAATGATGCAGAGGTGCATATTGCAACTCCGCATGGCAGCTGGGATTTTGGCGTTAATGCTTCTGTAGATGGCGGGGCAAACCCGGATTTTGCAGTTGACGGCACTGTAACTTACGGCGGCGATGAATTGAAAGTCAGCGGCGTTGTTGATACCAACGCGCATGGGCAGCTTTCTTTAAAAACTGAAAAATTTGGCTTGACTGATTTTGGCGATTTTGCGGCGGCGTATGCGCCAATACAAAATTTTGCCGGTCAGGTTGAAGGGTTGAACCTGATTTGGGAAAACGATGGTGAAAATACTAAATTGAGCGGCAAAGGGCAAATTGCTTTATCGGCAGATGCCCTGCTGGGCGGTGAACCGCTGCCTGTTAAACTGGCAGGCGGGCTTAAGGCCAGTGACCGTGATGTTGAAGCGGAAGACCTGGCGCTGACTGTTGGCGAAAATACTGCTACGCTCAATTGCGATATTGATTTTGCCGATTTGGAAAACATACAGGGTAAAGGCGAGCTTGAGGCTGAAACTTTAGCGTTTAACGGCACAAAGATTAGCAATATGCGTGTGCCTTTTACCGTTGTTGAAAGCCGCGTAATGCTTGATGAAGCAGGTGCCGATATAGCAGGCGGGCATCTGCGCCTTGACGGTGAATATAATATCAATGATGGTGAAATTTTCGCCGTGCTTAATGCAAACGGCATCAGCGGTTTGGCATTGCCGGATTATCCGGCGGATACTATTGCTCTGGACGGCCTGCTTGCCGTACATGGCCAGACAGGAACCAAGGGCGAAACAAAGCTTACCGTTGCGGGCAACATGGGCCGCCTGGGCTGGCGTGATTTGCTGATGAACAATGTAGATTTTGAAGCAGAAGTCAGCGGCGATAAAGTTGTAGTTGAAAAGTTTGCTGCCTTTGCCGGTGACGGCGGTGCAATGAATTTGACGGTTCAGGCTTCGTTTGACGGCAGCTTCAGCGGCAGCGGCAGAATGTCTGATTTTCCGCTGGACAGCTTTTTTGCTGCCGCCGGACAGAACGGCAGCGGTACTGCATCGGCAGGGTTTAATTTTAGCGGCGATTTGAGCGGCATTGATTTTTATGCCAGCACGCAGGTTAAAAATGTACATATTGCCGGTCTTGTTTTCCCGGAAGCGTACGGCAAAATTTCCATGGTTGACAGCGTAGTTCAGCTTACGGATTACCGTGTGGAAATGGAGCAGGGCTACAACCTTATTAATGGTTTTGTTGATATAGGCGGTGCGGAACCGGTACTCGGCATTACGGTAAGTACCAGCGGCATCCGCGCGGAACCTTTGGTAGCGGTGGCTGCGCCGGATGTAAAACTTACCGGCAATGTTGATAACGAAATAAGCATCATGGGCCCGCTTTCCGCTCCTTCGGTAGAAGGCAGTGTAATGCTTACGGACGGCAGTGCTGAGGGATTTTTAATAGACCAGATTAGTGCAGCGTATTACTATGCGCCGGATGGCAGCCTGCGTTTAACCGGCGGCTATATTAAGGCGCTGTCAACAGAGGCTTCTTTAAGCGGTACAATGGATGCGGCGCAGAACCTTGATTTTACGGTAGATATTACCGATATGGATTTAAGCACTTTGCCCATAAGGGATGAAACCGTTGCTTTGGATGGTTTTGTAAGTGCGCACGGCAGCTTAACCGGCACGCTGGCACAGCCGCGTTTTGACGGTAGTATCAACAGTGATTCAGTGCTCATTAATGGTGAAGAACTGAAAAATATTATTGGTACGCTGACTGCGGACGGGCAGCATAATAACCATGTTGAAGCATCCTTTGAACAATCGCCGGACGGTATGTTTGCCGCTGAGCTGAATTTGGATGCTGTAGAGCAGGCCCTTACCGGCAAAGTAGAATTTATGTACGGCAATCTGCGTTCCATTATGAAGATGGCAAAGGTTAATCTTGATGTTGACGGCGTGGCCGACGGACGTTTGAACATTAATCCTCGCGGCAAAGGCAGCGGCATTTTTGCCGATATGCGTGTATCTGATATTAAAGTTAAAGATGTAAGTTATGATTACATGCGCTTTAAAGGACGCCTGCAAAACGGCGTGCTGAATTTTGATGAACTTAAGCTGACAGAAAGCGTGCCTGAAGAACAAAAAGGCGTTAAAGATGCTCCTGAACCCGGTTCGCTGACGGCCGGAGGCTGGGTAAATCTGCGTAATCATTCGCTGGATATCAAAGCAAGGGCATATAATGCCAACCCTGCCATTGTGCCGGCGCTGTTGGATTATCCGCTGGCCGTAGGCGGCAAGATTGATATGGCTGTTGATTTGTCCGGCAGTATTGAAAATCCGCAGGGCACCGCAAAGATGGAACTTACGGAAGGTTCGGTGGAAGGTATTGGCTTTGATGCTTTGACGATGCAGATGAGCCTTGCCAACGATGTATTAAAACTTGACCATGCGCAGATTAACAAGGATATTTACAAACTGACGGCATCCGGAGATATGCCGCTTGACCTGCTGCGCAGCAAGGAACAGCGCCGCAACCCGGCAGCAGCAATGAATATCAAGCTGAACCTTGATAACGCACGTTTAGGGCTGCTGCATCTGCTGACGCCGATGGTTGAATGGGGCGTAGGCGAAACGCTCGGTTCTGTAACGCTTTCCGGTACTTTGGAAGAGCCTTTGGTATATGGCGAAGTTGTTATGCACGGCGGTTCTCTGAAATTGCGTGATGCTTATACTATTTTTGACAATATCAATTTGGATGTTGATTTTACCGGCAATGAAATTGCCCTTAACGAGTTTTCCATGCAGATGGGCGATGGTACGGTAACGGCATCCGGTAACTATGCTTTGCGTGCTGATGAGGGTAAAACCTATATTATTAATGCGTTGTTCAAAGATGCGGAATTTGCTTCCGAAATTTTTACAGGACGCATTAACGGCACGGCAGGCATCAGCCCGCAGCGTTACTTTACCCGCACGGACAGCGCCAACGGCGGCCGCGGCGGTGTAGGATACCGTCCGTTCATTAAGGCTGATATCCGTTTGGATGATGTGCTGGTAAACATGCCTACCATACCTGAACTTTCTGAAGGCAGCAGCAATTACGGCCTGGATGTTAAGGTTACACTCGGCCCGAAAATCCATTTGTACAACAAATATTTGTATGATTTGTGGCTTTCCGGAGGATTGCATGTTACAGGCAGTACAGTGTATACTAATATAGATGGCAACGTGAAAGCGGATAAAGGCACTATTACTTATCTGCGCACGCCGTTTGAAATCCACAATGCATCTGTGGCATGGCCTGTTCCCGGTGATGTTTTGCCGACTGTTAACCTTGATGCAACGGCACGGTTCAGAAGATATGATATTTTCCTGCGTGTAACAGGGCCGCTGGAGCAGATGCAGATGATTCTGCGCAGTGACCCGTCGCTGACGAAAGACCAGATTATTAAGATGCTGACCCTGCAGCGTGAAGTAACTGGTGCTGACCAGGGCGTAACGCAGGATGATTTCCAGAGCCTGATGACTGTTGGTTTGGAAATGACCGTGCTTGGAGACGTGGAAGAAATCTTTAAGGAAACCCTGGGGCTGAATGAATTTATGATTTATTCGGGCAGGCTGCGCACGGGCCATAGCATGTCACAGGAAAGCGGCGAGCTTACCGAGGATGAAAAAGACCAGTATAATCTGCTTGTGAGCAAGTATTTAACGGATAATTTGCTGGTTGGCTATACCGTAAGCGATGACAGCGAGCATGAAAGTATTTTTGCCCAGTATGACCTTTCGCGCCATATGAGCATTAACTACGAGCGCAACAAAGATTACGACACGACTGAAGACTGGTATGGCATGGAGTATAAAGTTACGTTTTAAGTAGTGTTTAAGATATATTGATTAAACTTTAAGGAAGGTATGCCCATGCTGAAAGAATATCTGGCAGAGCTGCAGAAAACGCCGCTTCTTTCCCGGGAGGAAGAAATGGAGCTTTGGCAGCTCAGTGCCGGAGGCGACCGTGAGGCCTATAACAAGTTAATAACTTCTTACCAGCCGTTAGTGTTTAAAATTGCGGCGGGCTTTAAACTGCCGGAGCCTCAGCTGATGGAACTGGTGCAGGAAGGCACGCTTGGGCTTTTGGAGGCTGCGGAGCGTTATGATTATACGCGAGGCGTAGCGTTCAGCGTTTTTGCCATGCACCGCATCCGCGGCAGAATGCTTGATTTTTTGGAGCAGGACGACAACGGCAGAAGTTTTTCGCTGGACGATACCAATGCCGCCGGCGTTGCCTGGGCAGATGTGCTGGCAGCATCCGGGCGTACGCCTTTTGAAGAAGCTGAGCTGAGCATGATTACCGACAGGGTGGCGCAGGCCTTGCACCGCCTGCCGGAAAAAGAGCAGCAGGTTTTGACAGGCATTTACCTTGAAGACCGCAGCGCAGCCGATATGGCTGACAGCATTAACGTCAGTCTGGGGCATATCTATCGTTTGCAAAAGCGCGGGGTTAAACGCATCCGCGGCATGCTCTCACATTTTATTGCAGATTTAAAAAGAAGCTAATGCAAGAAAAACAGTAAAGTCAGGCTTTTTTTTGCAGATTATTGCATTTATTGCTGAAATATGGGAAAATATAATAAATTTCACCGTGATAAAATATCCTGAAAAAACGGATTATATATTCAATTAATCTGTGCAGAAAGGAGTTTTAGCGGTGGCGAAAGACATTTATGATAATATCGATGATGTGAAATGCAGCTTGGACAATGCAAGCCGCAGCTTCCGCAAAAACAACGGACTGCGCGGCGAACTGGATTTGATGCTGGCAGAAGCGTCAATCCGCTATCTGCGTGAAAAACGCGGGCTGGTGTCGGTTTGGAACAGGCAGAAGCTGGCAGCTATTTTGGCGGTGCTTTTGGCGCTTGCTGGTTATGGCGGCTGGCTTTATGCAGGCATTTCACAGGACGAAGTTGCAAATATTCCTGCTTCAGCCTCAGTGCAGCAGCAGGAAAATGCGCCGATGCCCGACAAAACAGTTACAGCACAGCCGGTGCCGCAGCAAACAGAGCGGGCAGCGGCTGAGTTAAATATTAACAGCAATACCAGTTATCCAAATTATTTAGCTGAAGAAGATATGCAGCAGCTTGTCAGAACAGGCAGGCAGGTTCTGCAGGATGCTGAGTGAACAGGGAGGATTTGAATGAACAAGAGAAAATATGCACAGTTGTCTTTAAGTCTGGCAGCTATGCTGATGGCAGCTCCGGTATGGGCTGCCGAACAGGCTCAAAATGCAGCAGATGTAGTTGCAAACCAGACAATGACCATCGGCGGCAAGGAACAGATTGTCAGCCAGAAGGCGCTGGAACAGGCCAGAAAGGCACAGGAAGAATCAGGCAAATCCCTTCCTAAAAAGGGTAAAGACGGTAAATATACCTATTATATGCACAATAATCCGGCTGAAGATATTTCTGATCCTAATTATAAAAGCGGCGGCAAATCCGGCAGCGGCAGAATTGTGGAAATTGTTCCCGGCAAAGGCGTTGTGCGTGAAGGCGGCAGCGGCGTAGAACAGCCGGAACAGAAAGAAACGGCGCAGCAGCCAGCTTCCGAACAGGAAAGCGGCGCGGCTGCTGTACAGGATGAAGCTGTTACGGCAGATGAAAGCGACGGGCAGGTTACTGCCGGTGAAAATCAGCCTGCTGAAATTAAAGAACCGATGGTGCGTGAGGCGGATGGCAGCCTGCGTCCGATGACAATGGAAGAACGCCAGAAATGGGAAGCGGAAGTTGAACAGCAGCGTACAGCCCAGCAGGCTGTGCAGCAGGCTCCTCAAACCAATGCCGTAGCACAGGAACCGGTTTTAAATATGCCGGTGGCGCAGCAGATGCGCGCCAGTGAACCGGCAGCTCCGTATATTGGGCAGTTTGTTACCAAAATTTCCGTAACTGGCAATAAAGTTACCAAAGCCGAAGACATTGAAGCTGTTATTACTACCAAACCCGGCATGGAACTTACGCAGGAAGGCCTTGCCAAAGACCTGCATGCAATTTACGGCCTGGGCTGGTATTATGATTTGCAGCCGGAGTTTGTAAAAGTTCCGGAAGGCGTGCAGCTTGTTTATCATGTATTGGAAAACCCGGTTTATAAACAGCTTGAAGTTGAAGGCAATACCAAAATTTCTACTTCTGAAATCGAAAAAATTCTTGACTTGCCGAAAGACGAAATCATTAATATTAAAGACGTTAACGTAAAAGTGCAGCGTCTGGAAGCAGAATACAACAAACAGGGCTATATTCTTGCCCGTGTGGCTGATATACGCATGCTGCCGGACGGAACTTTGCTTTTGCTGGTTAACGAAGGCATTGTTGAGGATTTTAAAGTAAAAGGCAATGTAAAAACCAAAGATTATGTTATTACGCGCGAAATGAAGCTGAAAAAAGGCGAGCCGTTTAATGCCAAAGACGCACGCCGCAGCATGCAGCGCATTTATAACCTCGGTTATTTTGAAGACGTTAACATTAAGCTGAATCCCGGTCAGGAACCGAACGGTGTGGAAATTGAAATTACCGTTGTGGAAATGAATACCGGTACTTTTGGCATCGGCGCAGGCTACAGCAATGCTGACGGCTTTATCGGTATGGTTTCTGTTGGTGACAGAAACTTCCGCGGTACCGGCGACAGCGTTAATGTACGCTGGGAATTCGGCGGCGAAGATGAAAAGAACTACGAGTTTACTTATGTAAAACCGTGGATTGACGATAAAGAAACCAAAGCAACTTTAATGTTGTACGATGTTACCAACGAATATGCAGATTATGACATCGATGCGCATGAGATTGCACGTTATGACAAAAAGCGACGTGGTCAGGAACTTACCTTCAGCCGCAAAACCGATAATGAGTTTATCAGCAACTATGTAACGCTGAAAAACCGTGACGATATTTATGAAGGTATGGCTGATGGATATGAAGGAGATATAGACCAGTATTACGAAGATAGATTCCATCCTTCAGATGGTAGTCAAGGAAGCCAGTATTATGAAGACTGGATGCCTGCAACTGCTAAAGAGCGTCGTGATGAAAACTTTGGCGTAACACGCAGTATTACATTCGGACGTGTATTTGATTCGCGTGACAACATTTACGATCCGCACGAAGGCAAACGCATTGGTTACAGTGTAGAATGGGCAGGCCTTGGCGGTGACTTTGATTTTACCAAATTTACGGCAGACTGGCGTTATTACTACCGTGCCGGTGGCGAAAATGTTTGGGCGCTTAACCTTGGTGCAGGCTGGGCTGACGGCGATATGCCTTTGAGCCAGCGTTTCTCTATGGGTGGCAGTGATACCCTGCGCGGTTATGAAGATGACCAGTTCCGCGGCAACAGTATGCTGAAGGCAACTTTGGAATATCGCTTCCCGATTATCAAAAAAGTACAGGGCGTACTCTTTACCGATAATGGCTATGCATGGGATAAGCGTCATGAAGATGATTTTGACCTGGGCCTGATTAAAAACAGTTTTGGTGCAGGCCTGCGTATTAATTCTCCGCTTGGTCCTGTTAAGCTGGATTACGGTTGGGGCGATGACGGTGGCATGTTCCACTTCAGTTTCGGCGGACAGTTCTGATTAGGCTGTTATGTTGTTAAGGAAGTTTCTGCTGTGCTGTTTGTTGTGCCTGCCTGTTGCGCCTGCATGGGCAGAGCCTGTTGACAGCGTGGTGGTGCATATTACCGATAATGGCGGTACCAGCAGCGTACTGTTAAATAGAATGTCTAAAAGCATGCAGGTAGTGGCAGAACAGCTTTTTATTGACAAAGACAGCGTTAACATTAACGCCGCGCGCGGTGATTACGAGCATCTCCTGGCAGAAGTTGGAGACCGCGTGCTGACGGGTTACCAGATGGAAAGCGTCAGTGTAAATGCCGGTGCCGTTACCAGTATTGATATGCGTGTTGCGCCATGGAGTGCAGCCGTTGAAAATGTATTTGTTGATTTGCAGTTTTCCGGCGTGGAGGCAGGAACAGCCGGGCTTTTAAAAAAGCGCCTGCCGGAATTGCAGGAAAGAATAGAGTATATTATAAAGGGTTCATCCGTCGATGCTAATGACTGGGCGGGCGGTATACTCCGCCGACTTGTCCGCAGCGAAGTTGAGGAAAAACTGCCGGAATTTAAAGCTGCCGTTGATGTGGTGCGTGAAGATAACCGCACTGTGGTGCAGGTTGTAATTTATCCGGTCGGACAGCTTGTGCAGAACGTAGATTATTCCATGACCTCAGAGTCCATACCGAACCTTCTGCTGCTTGATTTGAAACAGCGTTATGCTGAAAAAGCGGAAGCTTTGCGCGGGCTGCCGGTAGAATATGTAAAACGCCATCAGCAGGAACTGGAAAGCATGCTGCTGACAGATTTGCAGAATGAAAAATCGGTACGCCTGCATAACCTTGCACCTGCCGTTAAACTTGTTCCCGGCAGTACGCTGGGTGTAGAAATCGGCATGGGGTCTGATAAGTACAAAATCTGGTTTGAAGGTTACGGAGATATTGGACGCAATGAAGATAATATTTCCGGCCGTGCGCATATCGGCAAATTTATCTCCAAACGAGATGAAATTTTTGGCGAAGCCGGCGTAACTCTGGATGATGTGGAATGGGATTTTTCCGCGGGTTATGCAAGGCACTGGGGAAAGGCAACGTTAAGTTATATGCGCCGCAGTCCGGACGGGCAAAACGTATTCCGCGGCGAATATGATTTTACCAGCAAATGGCGGCTGCGCACCGAGTATTTTTCCGGTACAGATACAACGGAAATTGCAGTGCGTTACAGAATCCACGAATTTTTGAGCGCTGAGTACGTTTATTCCAACGATAAGCCGTATTTCCGTATTGTGGGAAATTTGTAGGCATATTGTTGAAAGATAAACGCAGGGCTGATATAATTAAAAATATAATCATAATTTGAAAGCAGGGATAATTTATTATGATGCAGCAATTACGCAATCCGAAAAATGTTAAGATGATTTCTTTGTTTGTTGCCGCAATTTTCGTACTCAGCTGTTTTGCCATTACTTTACAGCAGGGTTCTTTCAGCAGCATTGCTTCAGCGGCTTCTTCCGAATCCGCTATCGGCGTGGTTAACTACCAGATGCTGTTGTCTCAGTCTCCGGATATTGCCGGTGTGCAGGAAGCAATGAAACAGGAAATTGCTACACAGCAGAAAAACTTTGACGAAAAAAGCAAAGATATGAATGATACCGAAAAGCAGCGTTATTAC
Organism: uncultured Phascolarctobacterium sp.; assembly: GCA_905207485.1. GTDB lineage: Bacteria > Bacillota > Negativicutes > Acidaminococcales > Acidaminococcaceae > Fusicatenibacter_A. The sequence goes on along the minus strand of CAJLLL010000002.1, from coordinate 23,425 downwards.
CAGCAGCTGCAGGAAGTAATTGCCAACAAGGAAAAAGACCTGATGGAACCTGTGTTCCAGAAAATTGAAGCTGCCATTAAAAAAGTTGCCGACAAAAAAGGCCTGGCAGTTGTAGTTGAAAAAAATACCGTAGTTTACGGTGGTCTCGATATTACTGACGAAGTGGCGAAAACCTTGCAAAGCGGAAAATAATTTTACGGGACCCCAAGAGGGTCCTGTTTGCTGTAAGGCTATGAAAGGAAGATAGTATGCGTTATCTGCAAATTGTATTATTGATGTTCATAGCCGTATTTTGCGTAAGCGCCTGCGGAAATCTGCCCGGTTCAGGAGAAAAGATTGCCTACATTAACTGGGAAGAAGCGGTAAAAAGCCATCCGCGCAGCGAAGCGCTGAAGCAGGGGCAGGCAGAATATGACAAACTTCTGGCATACCGTGACCAGCAGGCTGATATTGCCCGCAAACAGATACAGGGCTTGGCGCTTTTGCAGAAGATTAAACAGAACAGTAAAAGCAGTTATTACGAAGCCGATTACCGTACTTCAATGTATGCAAAGAACGAAATAGAGCAGCATGAATTTCAGGCTGTTTTGGAAAAAGCTGCGGCTGAGGCCGATGAAATACTCGCCGAAGAACGCGAAAGCATTGAAAATGAGTATCAGCTGAGAATGTTTAATATCCGCCTCCAGCTTGAAGCTGTACGCATTAAACCTGAGCAGCGCCAGGCGCTGCAGGATGAATTGCGTGCGATACGCGCAGAGATGGACGGAAAAATGTCTGAACTTAATAAAAGGCGCAGCGAAATTATTGCCGAAAAAACTGCTCCGGAGCGTGAAGCAATGAAGCAGCGCATAGCAGAATATGCTGCCGGGCTGCGCGATGAGCTGAACGGCAAGCTGCAGGACGATATTGCCAAAGACGATAAGGATTTGCAGCAGGGACCGGCAGCATTTAATAAAGTGCTTGAAGTAATTGACAAACGTCTTGATAAAATAAAAGAAGGCAATGACAAGATTGCTTCGGAAATCAGGCATGACATTGAAAGCAAGGTAGCGTATCTTGCCAAAGAACGCGGTTATACCATTGTTTTTAATAAAGTAAAAGTTAATGTAAAAGCAGATGATATTACCCAAGAGGTAATAAAAGAGCTTAAAAAATCAAAATAACGGGAGCGAATAAACATGAAAAAACAAATTATTGCCGTTTGCATTGTTTTACTGCTTTTGGTCGGTGCCGGGATTCTGGAACATCGCTTCATCGGCCTGCTTGCGGCAACGGCATTATTATCCTTTGGCTGCTCCGGCCGCAACGCTGAGTTTGGCGTGGTAGACATGCGTGCTGTTGAAAGCCAGGCTGCAATTGTAAAAACCGTGCAGGAAGAAGTAACTACTAAAGGTAAAGCCTTGCAGGATGAAATGAATACGGCGCTGGAAGGCAAAACCGGCGATGAACGCAAAAAAGTTATGGAAGATTATACTTCCAAAATGAATGTTATCCGCTCTGAAGCGCAGAATAAATTAAAAGCCAGCCTTGATACCGCATTGAATGAAGTGGCAAAAGAAAAAGGCTTAGGCGCTGTTTTGATTAAAGATGCTGTACCGCAGGGCGGCGTTGATGTAACGCAGGACGTAATTGCCAAAATGAAATAAAACCGGTAAGATGGCGGGCGGCAAGGCTGCCCGCTTTTTAAATAGCCGGATTGTACAGGAGGCTGCAAGATGGAAAAAACTGTCCGTGAATTAGCAGAATTTTTGCAGGGTAAACTTGAAAATGACGCGTCGGAACTGAAAGTTACCGGTGTTAATGGCCTGGTGGAAGCAGGGCCTAATGATATTTCGTTTGCTGTGCCGCCGCATGTTGAACATTGCCATTTAAGCAAGGCAGGCGTAATGGTTTTGGGCTTTAATGACCCCAAACTGCCGGATGACCGCCCGGTCATCCGCGTGGAAAATCCGCGTGCAGCTTTTGCCGCGCTGCTTGAATTGTTCCGCCACAGAGCTGAAGTTGAACGCGTTGTAAGCGACAGGGCTTATGTTGCGCCGACAGCGAAAATCGGCAAAAACGTGGCTATCATGGCATTTGCTTATATTGATGATGGTGCGGAGATTGGCGATGGTACCGTAATTTATCCGCATGTTTATGTGGGCAGAAATGTAAAAACAGGCACAGACTGCCTTTTTTATCCAAGTTCTACCATCCGTGAGGGATGCGTGCTTGGCAATAAAATAGTTTTACAGTCCGGAGCAGTTATCGGCGGTGACGGTTTTGGCTATATTACCGATAAAACTACCGGCAAACACAGCTTTGTACTGCAGGCAGGCAATGTTGTGCTGGAAGACGAAGTGGAAATCGGCAGCAACTCCTGCATAGACAGGGCAACGGCCGGTAGTACCGTAGTTGGCGCAGGTACTAAAATTGATAACCTCGTGCATCTCGGCCATAATGATGTGCTTGGCAAAAACTGCCTGGTTGTGGCGCATGTTGGCATCAGCGGCAGCGTAACTGCTGGTGATAACTGCGTATTTGCCGGTCAGGTTGGCACTGTTGGCCACATCACTATCGGCAATAACTGCCAGTTTGCGGGCAGAACCGGCATTACCCATAATATTCCGGATAATTCCGTATGTGCCGGCTTCCCGGCGCAGCCGTATAAAGACTGGCTGAAGCAGGAAGCTAATCTGCGCAAAGTAGGCGACCTTGTGAAGAAGGTTAAGGAACTGGAAAAGGCTTTGGCCGAATTAAAGAAATAATTTGCAGGACGTGTTGTTAGTTGATTGCTTATCATATTGTTAAATTTTTCAGCTGGCTGATGTGTGTTTCGCCAAAATTCATCCGCAGCGGCGTGGCGCATTTTTTAGGCAGCGTGGCTGTTTTGGCTACGCCGGAATGGCGTCTTAAAATGGCGGCTGCCAATGTGCAGGAATGCCTTGGCGTGGATGAAAAGCGCGCCAGGCAGATTGCTGAAGACAGTCTGCACCGCTTTGGCAGGATGATTGTGGAAGTTATGCGTTTTCCGCTTTTAAAGCCGGAGAACATTGACCAGCTTGTAACAGTTGAAGGGTTGGAATACCTGGAAGCTGCTTATAAAGAAAATAAGGGCGTTATTATGGCGACAGGCCATTTTGGCAACTGGGAACTGCTTGGTGCAACGGTGGCGCTGCATGGCTATCCGATGTTATCCATAACGCGCAAGCAAAATAATGGGCAGATGGACCGCTTTATTAACGAATACCGTGAAATGGTTGGGCAGAAGGTTGCTTATAACCGCGGTAAATCCGGTCTTTTGGCAATCAGCCGCATGCTGAAGGAAAAAAATTTGCTGGGCGTGTTGTTTGACCAGGATACCAATGATGATGGCGTAGAAATAGAGATTTTCGGCAAAAAATGCATAACGCCTTACGGGCCTGCTGTGCTGTCGCGTTTGTACGGTTCGCCGATATTGCCGATTTTTATGCACAACAACCCGGACGGCACTTTGCGCGCGAAGATTTATCCGCCGCTGTATACGCCGAAAACCGGCGATAAGGAAAAAGATTATTATGATGTTACCAAGGAACTTATAACGGTGCTGGAACATGAAATTATTGAAAACCCGCCGATGTGGTTCTGGGTGCATGACCGTTGGAAAGACGGCCGGCAGCGTTTTGCCGGGAAAAAATAAACAGCAGACAGGAGGAGAAGCATGCCGAACAAAGAATATCAGCAGACTTTAGCCAAAAAAATATCGCATACAGGCATTGGGCTGCATTCCGGCAAGGATGTGCTTATGACCCTTTGCCCGGCAGAAGTAAACACCGGCATTGTTTTTGTGCGTACAGATTTGCCGGACAGGCCGGAAATACCTGCACTGCCTGAAAACGTAACTTCTACTTTAAGGGCGACAACTTTAAGCGCCGGCGGCGCGGAAGTTTTTACGGTAGAACATTTAATGGCAGCACTTGCCATGATGCATATTGATAATTGCCGTATTGAAATGTCATCGCCGGAACCGCCTGTAACAGACGGCAGTGCGTCAGTGTTCTGCGATTTGATTTTACAGGCAGGTCGCGTGGCGCAGGAGGCAGAACGCAAGGTTTACGCAGTTCCGCAGTCTTTCGCCGTATATGAAGGCGATAAATATATTACCGTGCAGCCGTATGAAGGCTACCGCATTTCTTTCGTTTCAATGAATCCGCATCCTAAACTGGGAACACAGTATTTTGATGTTGAGCTTACAGAAGAAACCTTTTTAAAGGAAATTGCGCGCGCCCGTACTGTTGGTTTTATGCACGAAATTAAACAGCTGCAGGCCATGGGGCTTGGGCTTGGCGGCAGCGTTGAAAATGTTGTTATTTTTGATGAAGATAAAGTTTTATCTGAAATGCGTTTTGAAGATGAACTTATCCGCCATAAAATTTTAGACGTTATTGGCGATTTGTATTTGCTGGGACCTGTTAAAGGGCATGTAATTGCGGTAAAATCCGGACATGCTTTTAACGCCAAACTTGCAAAACAAATTAAAGCCTATCAGTTAAAGGAGGAAGCAAAATGACCGTTTTAGAAGCCAGTGAAATTCAGAAAATTATTCCCCACCGTTATCCTATGCTGTTGGTAGACCGTATTATCGAACTTGAACCGATGAAACGCGCCGTGGGAATTAAAAACATTACCATGAATGAAATGCAGTTTCTTGGCCATTTTCCTGGCGACCCGATTATGCCGGGCGTGCTGATGATTGAAGCCATGGCGCAGGTAGGCGGCGTTGCTTTGCTTTATCCTGAAGAAAACCGCGGCAAAATTGCAGTGTTCGGCAAAATCGATAATGTACGTTTCCGCAAACAGATTATCCCCGGTGACCAGGTTGTTACCGAAGCGATTATCACAAAAATCCGCGGCAATATGGGCGTTTGCGAATGCAAAGGCAGGGTTGACGGTAAAGTTGCCTGCGAATGCGAATGCACCTTTGCCATTATGGACCCGAAGCAATAATTTGCCAAAAAACGTTGTGTAATGCTGAAAAAATAAGCAAAACGGCGTATTTGGCGGTTAACCGCTTATAAAAGCTGATATTGGTAAGTAAAAATAAAATCTGATTTGCCGAATATAATTATTAAGTTGCAAATCAGTATAGAATTTGCAGATTAACATGAGCGGTTAATTTTGAGGAGTGAATATGATGAATTCGGTAATCAGGCCTGTACATAACATCCATCCTACGGCGATTGTCCATCCGAATGCCGTTATCGGCAAAAACGTGGAAATCGGTCCGTATGCGGTAATCGGCGATGACGTTGTTATCGGCGACGGCTGCAAAATCTATCCGCATGCCGTCATCCATGAACATACGACGGTAGGCAAAAACTGTGTATTTTTCCCGGGCTGCTCTATCGGCGCAGTTCCGCAGGATTTAAAATTTGCCAACGAGTACAGCTCTACTATTATCGGTGATGGCTGCATTTTCCGTGAATGCACAACCGTTAACAGGGCAACCGGCGAAGGAAATAAAACCATTATCGGCAACAATCTTTTGATGATGGCTTATACTCATGTTGCACATAACTGCGTGGTTGGCAACAACGTAATTATGTCCAATGTGGCAACTCTGGCAGGGCATGTAACTGTTGAAGACCGTGCTGTTATCGGCGGCCTTGCTGCAGTGCATCAGTTCTGCAAAATCGGGCGTAATGCCATGATTGGCGGGCAGGCGCATGTTAACCAGGACGTGCCTCCGTTCATGATTGTTTCCGGGCAGCCGGCTTATGTGTTTGGCCTGAACAGCGTAGGCATTGCACGTGCAGGCATTCCGCAGGAAGAACGCAGCCAGCTTAAAAAGGCTTTCCGTATTCTGTACCGCAGCGGGCTTACTTTGCAGGAAGCCATTGCGACTATGGAACAGGAACTTGACAGCTGCGAGCCTGTTGAACATTTAATGCGCTTTTTGCGTACCGCAGAGCGCGGCATTTTAAGAACCCCGAAAAAATAAGGTGGTGGCTTGATGGAAACTGAAACCCTGGGCCTGCTTTCCGGTATTGGGCATTTGCCGGTAGACGTTGCCAAATCGGCAAAAGAACGCGGATGCCGCATTGTTGCTATCGGCGTTGTGCCGGATATTGACCCGGAGCTGCCGGAAGTAGCCGATGTTTATTACGATATTCATATCGGTAAAATCGGAAAAATTATTTCTACTTTAAAAAAGAATAATGTTAAAATCGTAACCATGATTGGCAAGGTTACTAAAGAAATATTATATAAAAAAGGCGCAATTATTCCCGATATGCGTGCCATTAAAATTTTGTCATCTGTGCCAGACCGCAAGGATGACACGATTATGAACGCCATTGTTAAGGAACTGGAAAGCGAAGACATTTTTGTTATGGACCAGACTTACCTTATTAAGCCGCTGATGCCGGAGCCTGGCGTACTGACTAAACGCCAGCCGACGCCGGAAGAACTGGCTGATATGGACTTTGGCTATAAAATGGCAAAAGAAATCGGGCGGCTTGATATAGGCCAGACCGTTGTTGTAAAAAATATGGCGGTAATGGCTGTAGAAGCTATCGAAGGAACTGATGCCTGCATTCTGCGCGGCGGCAAATTAGGCAAGGATGCTGTGGTTGCCAAAACAGCCAAACCAGCCCAGGATGACCGTTTTGATGTGCCGGGTGTTGGTACCAAAACAATTCAGTCAATGATTGAATCCGGCTGTAAGGCACTGGTAATTGAAGCCGGGCATACGCTTTTAACTGAGCGTGAAGCTGTAATTAAACTTGCCGATGAGCATGGAATTACGATTGTTTCAAAATAAATTGAAAAATAATTGAGAAAAACGCAAGACCGGACTTAATGTTCGGTCTTTTTGTGTTATAATATATAATGAGTTGGTATGCAATAAACTAAACAAGATAGAAGAAAGGAGCCATTATGTCCAAGATACTTATTTCTGCCGGTGAGGCTTCCGGCGATGTACATGCCGGTGCTGTAACAAGGGCGCTGAAAAAAATAGACCCGGAGTGCGAAGTTTTCGGTATGGGCGGCGACTGCATGCGCGAAGCCGGCGGTGAGGTGCTGTTTGATATTAAAGAGCATGGCGTAATGGGCTTTGTGGAAGTTGTAAAAAAACTGCCTTCGCTGTTTAAACTGCGCAGCGATTTTGGCAGAGTGATGGATGAGCGCAAACCGGACTGTTTTGTTACCGTGGATTATCCGGGTTTTAATATGAAACTGGCAAAACTTGCCAAAGAAAAAGGCATTCCGGTTGTATCATATATCCCGCCGTCAGCATGGGCGTGGAATAAAGGGCGTGCGCCTAAAGTTGCGCGTCTTGTTACCAAAATAGCTTCTATCTTTCCGTTTGAATATGATGTTTATAAAGAAGCGGGCGCTGACGTAGAATTTGTCGGGCATCCGCTGATTGACATAGTTAAAACAAGCATGCCGGTTGAAGAAGCGGCAGCGTTTGCCGGTAAAGAACCGGGGCGCAGGCTTATTTTGCTTCTGCCGGGCAGCCGTTTGATGGAAATACAGAAAATGCTGCCTACATTGCTTGAGGCCGCAAAACTAATTGCAGAAAAAGAACCGGACATTGATTTTGCCATGCCTCGCGCATCTACAATACCTAAAGAAATGCTTGAAGGCATGATAAAGGCAAGCGGGCTTAACGTAAAAATTGTGGAAGGCCATATTTATGACGCAATGAGTGTTGCAGACCTGGCGTTGGCGACGAGCGGCACCGTAACGCTGGAAGCTGCATTATGCGGGCTCGGATGTGTAATTGTGTACAGAACTTCGCCTATATCGGCGTTTATAGCACGCCGTGTTATTAACATTCCGGATATCGGCCTGCCTAACATTGTTGCAGGCAAACATATTTTGCCGGAACTTTTGCAAGAAGATTTCACCCCTGAAAAAACAGCGCAGGAAGCGCTGCACCTGCTTGAACCTGAGCGCAATGCGCAGATGAAACAGGATTTGGCTTATGTTAAAGAAAGATTGGGCGCCCCCGGTGCGGTAAACCGAGTTGCGGAACTGATACTCCGCGTAGCCAAGGAGAAAAAATGAATTTGTATTTAAGACTTTTAAAATATATCAGGCCTTATACGCACCGTCTGATGATGGCAATTTTGTGTACGGTTATGGCATCTGCCTGCAACCTTTATCTGCCGTGGATTATTAAAGACGTTGTAGATAAGGTGCTGGTACAAAAAGATACGTTTATGCTTTATGTAATTGCTGTAAGTATTATCGTTATCTTTATTATTCGCGGTTTGTTTTTCTATGGACAAAGCTATTTAATGAGCTGGGTGGGCCAGAAAGTAGTTATTGACATCCGCGGAGAAATTTTCCGTAAGCTACAGCGTTTAAGCATGTCTTTTTATGATAAAAATAAAACCGGCACCATTATGAGCTATGTTACCAATGACGTTGCGGCAATGCAGACAGCAATGGTGGAAAAAGCAGTAGAGCTTGTTACTGAAGGCCTTATACTGATAGGCAGTATTGTAGCAATGCTGTGGCTGGATTGGAAGCTGACGCTGTTTACCTTCTGCACGTTCCCGGTTGTTTTGTGGTGCATGGATTATTTCGGTAAGAAAATCCGTAAAAACGGCGGTGAAATTCAGGAATGTACGGCAGAACTGACTTCGGTTTTGCAGGAAACAGTTTCTTCTGCACGTGTTATCAAATCATTTGTGCGTGAAGAATATGAAACCGGCCGTTTTGATGACCAAAATAAAGAAAACTTTTATGCTAATATGAAAAATATCAAGCTGAATTCGCTGCTGACCCCGGTTGTGGAATTTGTCGCAGCCGTTGGCGTAACCATTGTAATGTGGTATGGCGGGCGCAGCGTTATTGACGGTGATATTACGGCAGGTGCATTGGTTGCGTTTTTGGTGTATGCTGTTAATATTGCCAACCCGATTAAACGCTTGACTAAAGTTGCCGCAAGTATTCAAAAGGCATTGGCTGCCGGCGACCGCGTTTTCAGCGTATTGGATTTGCCGGAAGATATTAAAGAACTGCCGGAAGCTAAACCTTTGCCGCCTGTTAAAGGCAAGGTTGAGTTTGATAATGTTAAATTCAGTTATAACCCTGAAGAAGAAGTGCTGAGAGGCTTGTCCTTTACAGTAAATCCCGGCGAGGTAACTGCTATTGTCGGGCCTTCCGGTGCAGGCAAATCGACTATTGCCAGTCTGCTGCCCCGTTTTTATGACGTTACTGGCGGCGCTATCCGCATCGACGGATGCAGCATTAAAGATGTAACGCTTGATTCCCTGCGCGGACAGGTAGGCATTGTGCCGCAGGAAACAATGCTGTTTAACGGCAGCGTATATGACAACATTTTATACGGCAGGCTTGATGCAACGCCGGAAGAAGTTTTCGAAGCTGCCAAAGCCGCTAATGCTGATGAATTTATCCGCCAGCTGCCGCAGGGATACGAAACCAAACTCGGTGACCGCGGCGTTAATATCAGCGGCGGGCAGCGTCAGCGTATAGCTATTGCCCGGGCAATACTTAAAAATCCGCGCATTTTGATTTTGGACGAAGCTACTTCGGCACTTGATACGGAAAGTGAACGCGTAGTACAGGAAGCATTGGACCGTCTAATGATTGGGCGTACTTCCTTTGTTATAGCGCACCGCCTTTCCACTATTAAAAATGCCGATAAGATATTAGTGCTGGAACACGGCACGCTTGTTGAAACAGGCACGCATGATGAATTGCTTGCCAAAAACGGGCTATATGCCCACCTTTATCAAATTCAGTACCGCAACAAGGAAACGAAATGAGGTTAGCCGATGTATATAATTTATAATTTATTGATGATTGGCGCTTTTTTCCTGGTAATGCCCTATTTCATTTACCGTTCAATTTGTGAAAAAGGTTTTACCAAAAGGCTTCGCCAAAGCCTCGGCGGTATTCACGATGAAGAAATTGAAGCCGTTGCGCATAAAGGCTGCATCTGGATTCATGGCGCATCTGTCGGTGAAATAGTTGCAACGAGCCCTTTGGTTAAAGAAATACGTAAGGCGATGCCGGATATACCAATACTTGTTTCAGCCGTTACGGTTGGCGGTTATGATATGGCGCATCAGATTATTCCTGAAGCAGATGCTATTATTTATTTCCCGCTTGATATGCCTTTCGTATCCGAATCTGTTGTAAAACGTATTCGTCCGCGCATTTTTATGCCGGTAGAGACGGAACTCTGGCCTAATTTGCTGCGCGCTCTGCGTGAACGCAATATTCCTGTTATGATGGTTAACGGGCGTATTTCCGAAAAATCTGTTAAAACTTACCGTTACCTTTTGGGAATTTGGGATGATATGCTGAATACTGTAAGCCGTTTCTGCATGCAGTCCAGCATTGATGCCGATTATATCCGCCATTTGGGCGCAGATACCAGCAAAATTTATGTAACTGGCAATACCAAATTTGACCAGACTTATGCAGAGGTAACGCAGGAAGATTTGGATACCTACAAGCGTGAACTGGGCATTGAAGGGGCATATCCCGTTATTGTTGCCGGTTCTACGCATCCTACTGAGGAGAAGGCTGTGCTGGAAGCCTTTAAAACAATAAGGGAAACTTATCCCAATGCACGCCTTGTAATTGCTCCGCGCAAGCCGGAACGTACTAACGAAATTGTGCGTTTGTCCGGTAATTTTGGCTATGATGCAGGCTTGCGTTCCAAACTTCTGAAAATTGACGGTGCGCGCCCGCATTATCCGGTACTCGTTATTGATACTATTGGTGAACTGGGCAGAATTTATTCTGTCGGCGATGTTGTATTTGTCGGCGGCTCACTGATTAACCACGGCGGGCACAATGTACTGGAACCTGCTGCGCATGCCAAACCGATACTGGTTGGCCCCAGCATGCAGAACTTTAAAGATTCCTATTCTTTGTTAAGCAAGGTTGGCGCCTGCAAAATGGTAAGCGGCGTGCCGGAACTTACCAAAGAATTGCTTGATATTGTTCAGAACGATGAACGCCGTGCTAAAATGGGCGCTGCATCTTTGCAGGTTATTAAAGAAAACCGCGGTGCTGCCGTACGCAGTATTGAATATCTCGAAGATTTACTGCGTATTACTACGGTTCCTGCTACGATTATGGCGCGTTATCCGACCAATATCCGCAACTTGAAGGATGACGGCGGGATCAGCCTGCGCCATGGCGATTTCATTATCCAATATGTGTACCAGATGGTACATGGGCCTAAAGTTTCGCTGATGGGCAATGTGCTGCTGTTTGTGCTGCGTTTCTTCTCCATTTTGTATGAATTCGGCGTATGCAGCAAACTGTGGCTGTATAATGTTGGTTTCTTCCAACAGAAAAAACTTGACTGCTGCGTAATTTCCATAGGCAATATTACGGTAGGCGGCACAGGTAAAACACCTACTGCGCAGAAAGTTGCCGCAATGATTAAAAACATGGGTTACCGTGTTGTTATTCTTAACCGCGGTTACCGTTCCCATTGGGATAAGGAGCTGGGCGTTGTCAGCGATGGCAAAAAGATTTTCATGACAGCATATGAAGCAGGCGATGAAGCTTACCTGATGGCTAAAACCCTTCCAGGCATTCCTGTTATCATTGGTAAAAACCGTGCTGTTACAGGCCAGTATGCCGTTGATAAATTAAATGCCGAAGTTATCATCATGGACGACGGTTACCAGCACTGGCATCTGTACCGCGATTTGGACGTAGTGCTTGTAGATACCTACAACATGTTCGGCAACGGCAGCCTGCTGCCGCGCGGCACTCTGCGCGAGCCGTTAAAACATCTTGACAGGGCAGGGCTTTTCCTGCTGACCAAAACCGACCAGAGTTCACAGTTCAGCCGTATTAACCTGCGCAAAACGCTTGATAAATACAACGGCAAAGCTCCGGTTATCGAAAGCGTGCATCATCCTAAAAACTTTGTGGAAATTGCCGACTGGTACAAAGGCATACATGAAAACACGCTTGACCTTTCTGTGCTTGAAGGCAAAAAAGTTATGGTCTTTTCCGCTATCGGCAACCCGTCCTCTTTTGAGCAGACGCTTGCAAGCATCGGTCTGGATATTCTTGAAGCTATCCGTTACCCTGACCATCACGATTACGGCATGATTGAAATGCAGTATATCAGCGAACGCGCGGCAAGCAAAGAGGCTGTGGCGCTGATTACAACAGCCAAGGACGCGGTAAAAATTCCGACAGAGTTTATTTACTTTAACAGGGATTTGCCGCTGTACATATTAAATATGGACATTATGATTACGGAAGGGCATGATTTGTTTGAGAAAACAATTATCAGTGCTATCCAAAAGGAGACGAAAAAGCAATGAAGGTTTTGTGTGTAATTCCTGCGCGTTATGCTTCTACGCGCCTGCCGGGCAAACCGCTGGCGCTGATTGCAGGCAAACCGATGATTCAGCATACTTATATGCGTGCCTGCGAAGCAAAAGAGCCGGATGACGTAATTGTGGCAACAGATAACGAAATGGTTTATGATACCGTTGTTGGTTTTGGAGGCAAAGCGGTAATGACTTCGCCTGACCACCCGAGCGGAACTGACCGTTTGGCTGAAGTTGCCATGCAGTATCCTGATGTTGATGTTATTATTAATGTACAGGGCGATGAGCCGATGATTGACCCGGATATTATTGACCGTCTGGCAAAGGCTTTTGAAGGCAATGATGAACTTAAAATGGCAACCATGAAAGTGCCGATGAAGGAAAGCGAATACAACGACCCTGCTGCCGTTAAAGTTGTTACCGATGACAACGGCTACGCGCTGTATTTTTCCCGCAGCCTTATTCCGTATCCGCGTAATAAAATTGCAGGAGCCAAAGTTTATAAACATGTTGGCGTATATGCATACCGCCGCGACTTTTTACTGCAATATGCCGCACTTGAACCTACAATTCTTGAACAGGTAGAAGGTCTTGAACAGCTCCGCGCTTTGCAGAACGGCTATAAAATTAAAGTTTTGGAAAGCGATTTTCAGGGCATAGGCATTGATACTCCGGAAGATTTGGAAGCAATAAATAAACTTTTTGCAGAAAAGAACAAATAAAATACTATTTAATGATAAAGGAGGCAGACATGAATATAGTAACAGTTGGCGATTATAAAGTTGGACAGGGGCATCCTATGCTGCTTTTGGCAGGCCCTTGCGTACTGGAAGGCTATGAACGCAGCCTGATGATTGGCAAACGTGCTAAGGCCATTGCCGATAAACTGGGTATGCCTTATGTTTTTAAAGCATCTTTTGATAAGGCAAACCGTTCTTCTTATAACTCTTTCCGCGGACCGGGATTGAAAGAAGGCCTTGCAATTCTGGCACAGATTAAAAAAGATTTGGGCGTTCCCGTTGTAACTGATATCCACGAAACTTATCAGGTTGAACCTGCAGCCGAAGTTGCTGATATTTTGCAGATTCCGGCATTTTTGTGCCGCCAGACTGACCTTGTTTATCAGGCCGGCAAATCCGGCAGGACTGTTAATGTAAAAAAAGGCCAGTTCCTTGCCCCTTGGGATATGAAAAACGTTATTAAAAAAATTGAAGAAGCAGGCAATAAAAATATTATGCTGACCGAACGCGGCGCAAGTTTTGGTTACAACACGCTTGTAACTGATATGCGCGGGTTGGCAATTATGCGTGAACTTGGATATCCGGTAGTTATGGATGCTACGCACAGCGTTCAGATTCCCGGCGGCCAGGGAACTTCTTCCGGCGGGCAAAGCCAGTATGTGCCGCATATGGCAAGGGCAGCCGCTGCCGTAGGCGTTGACGCATTGTTCCTTGAGGTACATGATAATCCGGCCGAAGCGCTTTCCGATGGTCCGAACATGGTAAAACTTGATGACCTTGAAGCGCTTTTAAAAGATGTTTTGGCTATAGACAAAATTGTTCGCGGTTAATGCCGCTGCATTTAAAGGAGTGATTTCCTGATGGAAGACAAAATGCTGGAACAGGCGCGTCAGGTACTGCGTCTGGAAGCTGAAGCTGTTTTGGAACAGGTTGAACGCATAGACGAACATTTTAAAGCCGCAGTTGAAATGATTATGTCCTGCCCGGGGCGCACCGTTATTACGGGTATGGGCAAATCCGGCATCATTGGGCGCAAAATGGCAGCTACGCTTGCCAGCACAGGCACGCCTTCTTTTTACCTGCATCCCGCAGAAGGTATTCACGGCGATTTGGGCATGGTAACTGAAGGCGACGTTGTTATTGCGCTGTCTAACAGCGGCGAAACAGGCGAAGTGCTGCATATACTGCCTTCTCTGCGCAGGATTGGCGCTAAACTGATTGCTATGGTAGGCAACCCGAATTCCACGCTTGCTAGAAATTCTGATATCGTGCTTAATGTCGGCGTATCTAAAGAAGCCTGCCCGCTTGGGCTTGCTCCTACTTCCAGTACCACGGCGGCGCTTGCTTATGGCGATGCACTGGCTCTGGCGCTGTTATCGGAACATAAATTTACCGCAAGCCAGTTTGCCGTATTCCATCCGGGCGGCTCCTTAGGACGCAAACTGCTGCTTACAGTTGCTGATATTATGCACAGCGGCAGCGAAAATCCGCTTGTTAAAGCTGATATCAGCGTGCAGGAAGCACTCTTTGTTATTACTGATAAAGGCTTGGGCGCTGTATCTGTTGTTGATGAAGAAAACAAAATGCTTGGCGTGCTCACTGATGGTGATATCCGCCGCGGCTTGAGCAAAGGCGTAGATTTCTTGAAACGTCCGGTAACGGAACTTATGACGGCCAGCCCCAAAACCATTACCAAAGAAAAACTTGCAGCCCAGGCACTGCACATTATGGAAAGCAACCGTCCGAAACCTATTACCGTGCTTCCGGTTGTAGATGCGGAAAATCATGTTATCGGGCTGCTGCATATGACTGACCTTGTTCGTCAGGGCGTGGTATAATGATGAGTGATATAAAAAATGCCGCTAAGGTTAAACTGCTGGCGCTGGATGTAGATGGCGTGCTTACGGACGGAAGTTTGAATATCGGTGCGGAAGGCGAATTGTTTAAAGCCTTTAACGCCCGCGACGGGCTAGGCTTAAGCTGCCTTCTGCGCAGCGGCGTGCGCGTGGCAATTATAACCGGCCGCAAAAGCGCCATTATTCACCGCCGGGCGGAAGAACTTGGCATTACAGAACTTTACGAAGGCATAAAAGATAAACGTAAAATACTGGCAGAACTTGCACAGGCAGGCGGGCTTTTGCGCGAAGAAATTGCCTACATGGGCGATGATTTAAACGATTTGCCTGCACTTACATTTGCCGGGCTTGCCTGCGCACCGGCAGATGCTGCTCCGGAAGTGCTTGCATCAAGCAGCTTTATAAGCAGCAAAAACGGCGGGCGCGGAGCAGTGCGCGAAGCAGCGGAGCTTATTTTAAAAGCGCAGGGCAAATGGAATGAAATTGTAGATGCTTATTTGAAGCAGGGACAGGGAGACTCACAATAATGTGGCTTTATTATTTGTTAAAAAGCATGAGCTGGATAATCAGCCACCTGCCCTATAAACTGGTTGTAAAAATTGGTTTGGGGCTTGGCAGGCTGTATTACATTATTGCCAAAAAGCAGCGCATCAGGGCGGAAGAAACCATTAAGGAACGCCTTGGTTACACTGATGAACAGGCAAGAAAAACCATTCACAGCCTGTTTGTAAAACTGGGCGCAACTTTTATGGAAATTATGTATATGCCGGCTTTAAATAAAAACAACATCCGCGGGCTGGTAACTTTTGACCGCCCGGAAGTGCTGTGGGAAGCACTTGGCGAAGGCAAGGGCGTTGTAATGCTTGCCTGCCATATGGATAACTGGGAATGGCTTGGCGCAGCACTGGCACTGAACGGTTTTCCGCTCAGCGCTGTGGAAAAACCGCAGCCGAACCATATTTACAGCGACTTTATGAACGAACTGCGTACCGGTGTGGGGCAGGAGATTTTTTCAAGAGGCACGAGTGAAATTTTGGGATGTGCCCGCGCGATGAAGAAAAAACGCATGCTTGGGCTTATTGCCGACCAGGATGGCGGGTATGACGGCATTTTCGTTCCGTTTCTTGGCAAAATGGCATCAACGCCGACAGGACCTGCGTATTTTTCACGTAAGTTCGATGCGCCGATTGTGCCGATATTTATTGTGCGCAAAGAAGGCAATTATGGGCATCAGGCTATTGTTAAAGACCCCATTTACTATGAAAATACCGGCGACCGCAAAGCCGATGATTATAGGGTAACTTTAAAAATGACGCAGATTGTCGAAGAAGTTATCAAAGAATACCCGGATAACTGGCTGTGGTTCCAGCACCGCTGGAATACCCCTTATACGCCGCCGGAAGAAAAGGAGCTAAAGCAGGGTGAAAAATAAAGGATTTTTACTGATTGCCGGCGGCATTGCAGTAGCTGCCGCCATTATCGCCTGGCTGATGTTTGGCGGCGAGGCGCCGAAGAACCCGGAAAATGTGGCTGCTAATGTTGTAAGCGCAGTTGTAAAAAATACAACCGTCAGCCGCGAACAGGACGGCAGAAAGCTGTGGGAGTTTTCCGTTGAAGAACTGGAAAGCATTTCCGGCAGCGGCGAAGCAGTGCTGAAAGGCGTTAAGGGCAAAATCTTCCGTGAGGATGGTTCTGTAATTGACGTTGTGGCAGGCGGCGGCAAAATTAATAACGATGATAAAAACTTTGCGCTTGACCGCGGTGTTAAGGCTACGCTTTCTACCGGAGGAGAGATAAATGCCGAAGAAATTGCGTGGAATCAGAAAGACGATGTTATTACTGCATCGGGCAAAGTTAAGGTTGTAAAAGATGAACATACTGCGCTGGCAGATAAAATTGTAACCAGCAGCAAATTTGACCATTTTAAATTAAGCGGCCACGCCGAAGTACAGAAAGGGGAACTGTAATTATGAAAATAAAAGCGGCAATAGCGCTGGCAGCGGCTTTAATGTTTATGGGCGCGCAGGTGCATGTTCCGGCTTATGCTGCCGGAAACGGCTTTAACGTAAAAGCGGATGAAATTGAATATGATATGACCAGTGGCAACGGCACCGCCAAAGGAAACGTGGTAATCCTGCATGACGGCGGCAAGGCAACGGCAGCGGCAGCAGAATTTAACAGCAAAACAATGAGCGGCAAACTTACCGGCGGCGTTGTAGCCGATAAGGACGATGCGCATATTACCTGCGCAACTTTTGTAATGCACAACGAAGATTATGTTTCCGCAGTTGGTGAAGCAAGCGTTACTAAAGAAGATAAAACTTTAACTGCCGAGCAGATTGATTATCACAGCGATGCTGAATACGCTGAAACCATAGGTTCCTGGGGGCAGCTCAGTTCTACCGACGGCAGTGTTTTAACGGCAGCGCAAATTACCTATAACGGCAAAACCGGCGTGGCAGAAGCGACCGGTAATGTTGATATTGTCAGCCCGCCGCGTAATTTAACGGCAAGTGCCGATAAAGCGGTTTACGATACTAACAATGATGGCACCGTTGAACTTATCGGAAATGCCACTGCAACTCAGGACGGCAATACCGTATCTGGCAACAGGCTGATTATGAATAACGCCGGCAATGCAGCCAAAGGCCAGCGTGCTGAAGCGTTTGGCAATATTAAAATAGTTTATGTTCCTAAAGATGAACCTGCACCGGCTGAACAGGCGGCAGGTGAAGAAACCGAAGCGGCTACTCCGGCAGAAGGCGCTGGACAGGTGGAGGCAGCATAGTGGTAATTGAAACAGCTAATCTTGTAAAAGAATATTCCGACAGGCGCGTTGTAAATAATGTCAGCATCCGTGTAGAGCAGGGCAGCATTGTAGGTTTGCTTGGCCCTAACGGCGCCGGGAAAACAACAACGTTCTATATGATTGTCGGCATTATTAAGCCTGACAGCGGTACGGTAACGCTGGACGGCCAGGATATCAGCGGTTTGCCGATGTATATGCGAGCGCGCGCCGGCATTGGCTATCTGCCGCAGGAGGCTTCCATTTTCCGCAAAATGACGGTGGAAGAAAATATTTTGGCAATTCTGGAAGCTAACAATGTACCGGAAAAACAACGTTATGAAAAAATGAATGCATTGGTGGAAGAATTCCACATTGACCATATCCGTAAGAATAAAGGCACGGAACTTTCCGGCGGTGAACGCCGCCGTGTGGAAATTGCCCGCGCACTGGCAACAGACCCGGCATTTATCCTTTTGGACGAACCTTTTGCGGGCATTGACCCGATTGCCGTTGCTGATATTCAGAATATGATTGCCCATCTTGCGCAGCGCGGCATCGGCATTTTAATTACCGACCATAATGTGCGAGAAACTTTAAGCATCGTCGATAAGGCATATATCCTCGCCAACGGAGAGATATTGCTGCATGGCGACAGTGAAACCATAGCTAACGACCCGGTAGCGCGTAAATACTATCTGGGCGAAAATTTCAGTATGTAGGGGGGATGAAGATTGCGTTTACGTTTATTAGACCGTTATGTGTTAAGTGAATTGTTGTATCCGTTTATCTTCGGCATTGCCTCCTTCTCAAGCATTTTTATTGCCAGCTCCATGCTGTACCGCATTACCCAGTATATGACCAAATACGGCGCATCGTGGGACAGCGTTGCATGGCTGTTCTTTTACAGCCTGCCGGAAGTTATTAACTATACCTTCCCTATGTCAATGCTTCTGGCATCGTTAATGGCGTTCGGCAAACTGTCCGGCAGCAGCGAAATTATTGCTATGAAATCCGGCGGCATTAGCTATTACCGCATTGTTGCGCCGGTGCTTATTGTGGCGTTTATCGTCAGCATGTTCTCCGTTGTGTGGGCAGAAAAGGTAGTTCCGGCATCTAAAGTGCAGTACACGCGCGTTTTGGAATACCAGATTAAAAAGAACACCAAGCCTAAAACGCAGGATAACGTCATCATTAAAACAATGAGCGGCGATACCCAGCGTTTAACCTATGCCCGCCGTTTTGAAGAAGAATCCGGCAGGATGATGGATATTACCATAGAAGAATTTGACAACCATAAATTGGCACGCATTCAGACCGCTAAAGAAGGGCGATGGGAAAACGGTTCATGGCGCCTGATTGATGGTACTGTATACTCGGTGCATGATGAAGAAGGGCTGCAAAGCACAGCTAAATTTGATGAGCAGATAATTCCGCTTGATATTGCGCCGGAACAGATTTCCTGGGAGCAAAAAGAACCTGAGGAAATGACCATCCGTGAACTGCGCGAATACATTCATATGCTGGAAATGCAGGACCAGCCTACTTCACGCCACTGGTGCGAAATTTATATGCGTATTTTCATTCCTATGGCAAGTTTCTTCTTTGCAATGATTGGCGCGCCGCTCGGCACGCAGAAACAGCGCACAAGTTCTTCCATTGGTTTGGGCTTAAGCATTATTGTTATCTTTATTTACTATGCAATTATGACGTTTACAACAGGCCTTGGCAAAGGCGGTGCAATGAATCCGTTCCTTGCCTGCGCGCTTCCTAATATTATCTGTTTGCTTGTAGGCGTTTATCTTTTACGCCAGAAAAATGCGTAAAACTATTGAGGTGAGTTTATGTTTGGGTTACGCCTGATTATTATACTGGCGATTGTCGGCGGGCTTATTGCTTTTATCGGCGACAAGCTGGGCAGTAAAATTGGCAAGAAAAAACTGTCTGTCTTTGGCTTGAGGCCGTACTATACCTCTGTGCTGATGACGGTAATAACGGGCGTGTTAATTGCAGCAACGACGATTATTGTAATGGCAATTTCTTCAGACAGTGCAAGGACAGCCATGTTTGGCATGGAAAAATTGCAGGATGAATTGCGCAGCTTGAATAAAGAAAAGGCTGCGGCTTCACTGGAAGTAGAAAAGGTACGTGCCGATTTGGCAGACAGCAACAGGGAAATTAAGGAACTTGACGCTGAAAAAGCACAGCTTGCCAATGAGGTAAGTACCAGCCGTGAAGAGTTGGGCCGTGCCCGCATGGAAGTAAATTCGCTGACGGAATCCAAAGCTACATTGGAAAAAGAAGTAAGTTCTCTTGAAGAAACTACCGAACGCCTGCGCCGCGGTATTGTTGCAATGCGTGAGGGCGATGTGGTTTACCGCAGCGGTGAAGTAATTTATGCAGGTGTATTAAGCAGCAAACTGAACAACGAAGAAAACGCCAAACAGATGGAAATGTTCCTGAATGCCGCTAATGAAGCGGCTATGCAGCGTATGGGCATCCGCAGTGAAGAACCCGTTGGCGTATTGTGGCTGCCTAATGAATTGGCACAGGCTGCCATGAAGGAAATTCAGGCTGCTGACGGCAATGTGTTTGTAAGGCTGCGAGCAGTTGCCAATATCATTGCAGGCGAGCCGGCCGTTTGTACTATTGAACTTGTACATAACGAATGTGTGTATAAGGATAATGAAATGATTTACAGCAAGGTTATTGACGTTACCGGCATAAAATACGGCCTGGACCGTGAAATTTTAACTTTCCTGAACGAAGTTAACCATACTGCGGTGCGTGCAGGCGTTATGCCTGATCCGCTGACCGGTAAAGTAGGCAATCTTGATGCCGGCACGATGGTGCAGACCGGTGAAAAAATGGCGGAGTTGGGCGGCAAAGTTGTGCTTAAAGCTTATGCCCGCGGCGATATTTATACCTCCGGGCCGGTGCTTTTGCGTTTAGAGGTTGAAGATGCAAAAGAATGAGTTGTTGCTTGGCATAGATCCCGGCAGCTTTAAAACCGGAGTTGCAAAAGTAAAGCCGGATGGTGAAGTTATAAGTGCCGAATGGGTGGAAACAAAAATACTGGCAGATGTTTTAACTAAACTTTATGCGGAAAGCGGCGCTGAACTTAAAGCTGTTATTATAGGCAACGGCACTAACACGCAGCCGGTACATAAAGTTCTCAACCAGATTTTTACTGCTGTGCCGGTAATAGAAATTGACGAAAAGCACAGCACGGAAGAAGCACGTACGCTTTACTGGCAGCTTAATAAACCGCGTGGCTGGCGTGCGCTGCTGCCCGAAGGGTTACGGGTTCCTCCGGAACCTTTGGACGGTTATGCAGCGGCTGTGCTCGTAAAAAGATATTTAAATCAAAATAAAGGCAGGGCTTGAGCCCTGCTTTTTTTCTTTATATATCCTCATGGAAGATTTTAAGTTTTAGTTAATTATGATAGAATAGAAGAAAGATTAAATTAAGGAGGTGCAGCCATGTCATTAGAAAAAATTTACGATTATTTCCATAATTATGATAAAAATACTTATCAGGTTATAGCCTGCATGGGAAATGAACCGTCAGAACAGGACATAAAAGATTTTGAAAATAAGTACAGCATAAAATTGCCGGACGATTTTAGAGAATTTACCATGTCGCCTTTAGGCGGAATGTATATGGAAGTGCGTGAAGAGATATGGCCGCGCGCCAAACAATATGATGTCGGGCCGTTTTGGTCATTTTGCCGTGGTATTATAGTATATGGAATTGCTGACGGCATACCGGACTTTCTTGATATTCGCGTAAAAACACAAGAACTGCATGATAAAGGCTTTAACGATTTTATTCCCTTTTTATCTGTTGCAGGCAATGGCGATGAAATATTTTGCTTTGATAAAAATAATAATATTGTTATTCTTGATTACTATCTGACAGGAGAAACAACACTGGTAGAAGGAAGTTTTGCTGATTGTTTAATGCAGCAGATACAGGAACTGGAAGAACGTAAAAATATGAAACTCCGCGGCGAAGATAAAAAATAAACTTTTTATTGACCGGGAGTATTATTGAAGGCAAGATGTATATATTAAAATACTGGTATAATTTTATGATTTATGTTGTTTTAAACAACTTTAAAGTGTGGTTTGCAAATAAAGGAGGCACTTATGGAAACTTTAGTTAATACAACCTGCGGAAATTTTTTGGATGAACTGGCAAGCAAAGCGCCTACGCCGGGCGGCGGCGCTGCATCGGCATTGTGTGGCGCGGTTGCAGCATCTTTAACAGCAATGCTGGCAAATTTAACGGCAGGCAAGGCCCGAAGTGACGAGAACGAACAGGCGGCAGCAGAAATTATTGCCGAAGCAGATAAACTTCGGGCAGAGCTTTCTGCCTTGGCAGATGACGATGCGGCAGTATTCGGCAAATTTATGTCTGCCTATAAAATGCCCAAAACGACAGAAGCAGAAAAAGCAATGCGCACGGCAGCGATTGGACAGGCCGCTATAGCGGCGGCAGAAGTGCCGATGCAGATTGCCTTAAAAACCATGGATGTGCTGCATCTGGCACGCCGTATTATTGTGTTCGGCAATCCAAACGCCATCAGTGATGGCACGGTATCTGCCCTTATGGCAAGGGCAGCGCTGCGCAGTGCATTGTACAATGTAAAAATTAACCTTGGGTTGATAAAAGATGCTGAATATGTGGCAGCAGCACGCAGTAAAATGCAGCAGCTTGAAGCAAAAGCCATGGAAATAGAAGCCTTTGTGCTGGCACGTACGGACGAAGTTTTAAAATAATATTGACGTATCGTGATATTTATCATATAATAAAAAATTAGCAGGGAGAGGTGGTCGAGTGGTTTAAGGCTCTGGTCTTGAAAACCAGCGAGGTGCAAGCCTCCGTGGGTTCGAATCCCACCCTCTCCGCCATGATTATACCGCGCCTTTTAAGGCGCGTTTTTTATTGATGACAATATGGTTTATTTTGAATATGGCGAAAAAGAACTTAATTATTTAAAAAAGAAAGATAAACGTCTGGCAGAGCTTATTGCTAAAGCGGGTTATATCAAACGGGAATTATATCCGAATATTTTTGTATCGCTTGTAAATTCTATTGCCGGTCAGCAAATTTCACGTGCAGCTAAAGCGGCAGTGTGGCAGCGTTTTTTAACTTTAACCGGCGGGCAGGTAACACCAAAAGCAATCACCGGCGTGCCGGATGAAGAACTCCGAAAATGCGGTTTATCTGCGCGCAAGGCCGATTATATAAAAAAACTTGCGCAAAAAGTGCTGAACGGAGAAATTGATTTTACAAAGTATCCGCAAATGAGCGATGAAGAGATTATTGCTGACCTTACCAGGCTGGATGGCATTGGCAGATGGACGGCTGAAATGCAGCTGATTTTTTCGTTAGGGCGCATTAATATTTTAAGCGGCGGCGACGGAGCCTTGCAAAACGGTTTGAAAAAACTGTATGGGCATAAAAAAATAACGGCGGTGCTTGTTGAAAAGTATCATAAGCGTTACAGTCCGTATGCTTCGGTAGCAAGTTTTTATTTATGGGCGCTGGCTAATGGCGATATAGAGTATGAACGTCCATATCGTAAAAAAGTTGCCAAAGAATAAATTATTTTATTTCAGATACTTGAAAAAACTAATTTAATAGTGTATAATAACTGAGTAAGTCAAATGGAGTGGTACTCAAGTGGCTGAAGAGGACGGTTTGCTAAATCGTTAGGGGGGGCA
>CAJLLL010000001.1 GCA_905207485.1 uncultured Phascolarctobacterium sp. | reverse complement strand
CAAGCTAAAGAAATTTTCTTAAAAGTTATTGAAGAAAAAAAAGAGATTAAAGACTTTTTAAGTAAAGATAATGCTCAAATAAGTGATAAAGAGGAACTTACTAAAATTATTGATGAAATTCTTGCTAATAATCAAGCTCAAATAGAAGAATATAAAAATGAATATGATTTAGATGGTAGTTTTGAGTTATTAAAAGCAGCATTTGCAGCTATTTATTTACACTTTAAACGACAAAAAGAAAATGAGAAATTAAATGCCGAGCTCGGCAGAATGAATCATGAGTACGAAAAGTTAAAAAATGATTTGAAATATCAAGAGCAATTTTATAAAGAAAATAATGAAATAGCTTTGCTTTATATGATTTGCTTAAATGAAATTCATTCAACGATTGTAGATGTTATTTTGCCTGAATTTGAAACTGTAGAGGCTTTTTGCCAAGTATTAGAAATAAAGAATAAAGTTATAGATGATGAAGATGTTCATAGTATAATTTTTAAAAATCGCATAGCTGCATTACAAGGAACTATTTATGATAAACATTATAGGTTTATAAAAAATGCTTATGCTTTTTATGTTATTTCTTTAAAAATATACAATACTCCAGTTTTGACTAATTTATTTACATCAAAATTTAGTAAATCAAAATTTGATGAAACAGAAAATGAGTTAATCTATCTAAAAGAAAAGAAGATAGCTTTGTTAAGACAAAAGGACAATGTGTTGCAAAATTTGATGTTAGAAAGAGGTGTAAAAAATGCAAAATAATGGTGTTGCAATAAAAGATATATTAATTGCCAGACAGGAAATGATAGAAAAGGAAAAAGAAATATATTTAACATCAATTGAACGTATAAATTCAAAATTGTATGATGTATTGGATAATAATGTTGGTTCAAGTTTTGTTACTAATATTGCAAGAGATTTATCGGGCGAAGTAGTACGCCGATATTTTGATATGGGCGATTTTTATATTACCGCTGACCAATTTTATAATAGAATAGTAAATTTTAGTTATGATAATGATATTGATATATTAAAAAATGATGAAAATTTAAAGAAAAGTTTTTATAATTTTTCGGATAGTATAACAGCAGAAAGTATGCAAAGTATAATTAATAATTCTAAAAATGCACAAGATGATTTATTTAAAGATAATAGAAAGAACGATAATTATGAGAAAAAAAGAATGAAAGAGTATCGTAATAGCAAAACAGATAGTGATGGTAATATATATGATGAATTAACTGGTTGTCAAGGTAAAAAAGATGGAAAAAGCGACTTGCATGTAGATCACATACAATCAAGAAAGGCAGCAAAGTATAATTCAAGATATGTCAATGCTGAAAAATTACGGGAATTTTATAATAGTGATAGCAATTATGAAATTATACATGCATCAGCAAACACATCAAAAGGCGATATACGTGTATACGAATTTACTAATAAGAAAGGCAAGGTTATTAGGCAAGGCTTAACTGGTGCTGAAAAAAATAATTTAGAAAAATCAGGGATCGTTGTTAATGATGTAACGTATAATGCAACGCCAAGTGAAATGACAGAAGCTTTATGCAAGCAATTAGAACAAACAGAAAATTCCCGAGGACAAAAAGCTGTTAATAAAATAAAAACTTTGAAAGAAAAAGGCTATTTAGGCAAAGATGGTAAAGTAAAACCAAGTGTAAAAAAAGAAATTGAAGCAAAATATAAGCACTCAATGAATGCAGAAAGTATAAATATCATAAAGAATGCTAAATATGGTGTAGTTGCTAAAGATGCAGGGAAAATGGTTGTTGGTTCAGCTAAAAAAATTATTGCTGGACAAATATTGTATTATATGTTACCGGCGATAGTTTATGAAACAAAAACTATTGTGGCGCAAAAAAACATGAATTTGGATAAATTCTATCTTTCTTTTAAAATATCAGGCGATAGAATTATTAAATATACGAGAAAAAGTCTTAAAGATATATTAGCTACTAGCATAGATAATTCTTTTAATAAATTTTTAAAAGTATTTTTTGACATTATTATAGATATGCTTAAAGCTACTGTAAAGAGAATAATGAAGATAGTTAAAGAATTTACAATGACTATTGTAAATTGTATTAAAACACTATTTGATTGTACAAAAACAACTGCTGAAAAAGCTGATGCTATAACAAGAATGATAGCTATGACTGTTACTACGGTGGTTATGGATTTATTATTTGAATATCTACAAAAGCAATTTACATTGCCTGATTTTTTAGTTGAGCCTTTACAAGTAATATTAACTGTTTTGGCTACTAACTTAGTAATGCTTGTTTTAAATAAATTAGATTTGTTTGATGTGCAATATGGGTTGAAAATTGCTAAGATAGAAAAGATTTTTGATGAAGAAACGAATAGTTATATTCAACAAAGCAATGAAAATTATAATGACTATGTTAGTAGAGTAACTCTCCAAATGCAGGAAATTAAAGATAGTTTAAAAGCTTCATTGTTGAATATACGAGAAATGGATTTATATAGTGATGATGTAATTCCAGAATTAGAAAATATTAGTAGAATATTTAATATGAATATAGATTTTGAGAAAGAGTGGGAAAAGTTTTTAGGTGTTAATAATGAAAAGTTACTTTGGAATACTAAAAAAACACTTTCATATATTGATGCTTATTTATTGAATTCTCGAAATCAAGAAGATGATGACATATTTGGAGGAATTATACCAATTTAAGAAAATATGTAAATTTCATGAGATAGTCACAACTTGGCTATCTCGTTTTTTATTATATAGATAAGGAAGGGGGACAGACTTACTCTTTGATGTTAGTAGTTTATAAAGTCAAATTGTATTAAAAGAAAGCGAGGTATTTTATCATGGCATTTCCGATTGCATGGGCAGTAGGCAGTTTTATTGGCGGATTTTTGGCAAAAGAGTTTTATGAGAACGTTATTGCAGATAACTTTGAGGAGGACAAAGTAGAAAAAGTGGGCTATTCAGACGAGGTGCTGGTGACACTTTATGAAAAACTAAAAAAGGCAGGCGATGCGCAAGGTTTGTATGACTTTGGTTGCATTTTAGAAAATGAGGACAAAGACTGGGCAAGAAAGTTTTTTAAAGCTGCTGCTGATATGGATTTTATGATTGCCCAGCAAAAACTTAGATGTATGGAATAAAAAATGTTTAACGTAAAAATGGGATAGCCTAAAACTGGCTATCCCATTTTCTATAATGTAATAAAAGGTGGAATGGTTATGTTGAACTTCTGCAAACCTACATGGCCTAAATATATCAGCAAGCTTAGCTTTATAAAATTTATTTTAAAATCTAAAGAGTTAAGCAAAAAGCAAAAGATTATGATGATACTTTTTGTACTTCGTATGGAAAAATCTGCGAAATGGAGAACGTGGTAATATGCTTTATTCATTAGCTGCTTCTTTTTGTACTGCTTTAACGTTTTTGTTAATTAAACGTTTTTGCTGGAACTATCGTTTTCAAGCATTGGTAATGGTGCTTACTATTGTTTTCATTTTATTATTCGGTATACGCAGTTTGCCGGATAATTCTTCGTTAACTAAAGTGTTATTAGGATAAGAGGTGTTTTAGATGGATTTGGGCATAGAAGATTTACTGGTTATAACTTGTTTAACGCTGCTATTTTCTGCATTGTTTAAATTGATGTATTTAAAAGGTATAACCATTTGAAGGAGCTGGAAATATGAGTAAACTTGAAATAATTTTTGTTGGTGTAATGTTTATTGCCGCTATTGTCAGCTTTTTGCAGACACATTGGTTTGCAGCTTTATTGATAACGGCGTTATTTGGTTTATTATTGTGGCTGTTATATGCCATTTTGAGCAATATAAATTATTTAATTATTCCGTTGCTATTCTGGCGATAATTTTATTGAAATAGTAGATTATGATAAAAAGAAGAAATAACAAAATTCTGCTTACTTATATTATGGAAAAGCAGGATTTTAATTATAAGTTCTTAATTGCTGCAAAATAAACATATTTAACAAAATTGCTGAAAGCAGTATAATAGGTATTAGTCAAAGTATAAATTTCAAATTAACATGATTATTTGGGGACATTATGGTTAATGAAAATAAAAAGAACAGGAAAACAAAATCTGCCGGTGCGGAAGCAGCAAGCGTTGTGTTTGGCAATGTAAGCAATGCTGCAACCAATTATAGCGCCGACAAATTCCATACACCGCGCGGGCATGGATTTGCTGCCGAAAGGGCTAACCATTTATATGATATGCTGCATGGCAAGGGCGCACATATTATTGGAGACGATAATGCCAAAAACGGAGCAGACAGAATGGTGGACGGAATAAATATTCAGTCTAAATATTGCAGCAGCGGCTCCAAGTGCATTAAAGAATGTTTTAAAAATGACGAGTTCCGTTATTTTAATGCCGATGGCACACCCATGCAGATTGAAGTGCCTTCAGATAAATATAACGATGCAGTTAAAGCAATGGCGGAACGTATAAAAAAAGGGCAGGTTCCTGGTGTTACTGACCCGGCAAAAGCCAAAGATATTGTAAGAAAAGGCAATTTTACTTACGAACAGGCAAAAAACATTGCCAAAGCAGGTACTATTGAATCAATTACATTTGATGCGGTGAACGGTATGGTTATTGCCGGATATTCTTTTGGAATCAGTGCGGCGCTTACGTTTGCTGTATCAGTATGGAATGGTGAAGATTCTGAAACAGCGCTTAAATCTGCGGCAGCAGCGGGATTAAAAGTTGGTGGTACAACTTTTTTAACTGCGGTATTGACGAGCCAGCTGCAAAAAACCGTTTTAAGTGGTGCATTTAAAGCATCAAGCGATGCGATTGTAAATATGATTGGACCGAAGGCTTCACAGTTTCTTGTTAATGCTTTAAGAAGCGGCAAAAATATTTATGGCGCTGCGGCGATGAAAAGTGCTTCTAAACTGCTGCGCGGAAACATAGTAACTGCCGCTGCATCTGTGGTAGTGCTTTCGAGTGTGGATGTAATTAATATTTTCCGCGGCAGGATTTCCGGCGCTCAGCTTTTTAAAAATTTAACCAATACAACAGCTACAGTTGCAGGCGGAACAGCCGGCTGGGTTGGAGGAGCATCGGCCGGAGCTGCTTTGGGGTCGATTGTTCCGGGGATAGGCACAGCGGTTGGCGGCATTGTGGGAGGTTTATTAGGTTCGTTTATGGGCGGAAGTGCAGCTAACAGTGTTTCGTCTGCTGTGCTTGATGAATTTATTGAAGATGATGCCAAAGAGATGCTGCAAATTATAGAAGATGTGTTTAAAGATATGTCTTTTGATTATTTAATCAGCCAGAGCGAAGGCGAGAAAATAGCGGATGGATTAAAAGATATTATTGACGGGGATGTATTAAAGGATATGTATGCTGATGATTGCAGGCATGATTTTGCCCGTAATTTATTGGAGCCGCTGTTTAAAGCAGTAACGGCAGAACGTACAAAAGTAGTTTTGCCTCAGCAAAATGAACTTCGTTATGGCATACGATTGCTGTTTGAAGGTATGGAAGATGACGAATGATAGATGGGTTTAATTATTTTAAAATTTTAGTTATAGCAAATTAACAATATTATTTAGAATAACTTAAAAAAGCATAATTATAAATTTCGTTTTTAATTATAATTAAAAGAACTTGCACTGCTAAGTAAAGTACAAGTTCTTTTTTATAAAATTCTTTTATTCAACTGTTACGCGAAACCTGCATTTTTTAGCTCCGCTTAAAACGGTTTCTATAATTTCTACATTAATGGATTTATTGGGTAATAATTGCTGTAAAATAAACAGAATGCTTTGTTTTGAACATTCGCAGTGGGCAGGATTGGTTATTTTTCCTGACAATACTTCTTGGCATACACATTTTGGATAACCGATTTCATAAACATGCTCCGGTTCAATGATATTAGCAAAAAATATATCAGTATTTCCGTATTTTTTATATTGTTCATCTAAACTGTATCCGCATTCTTGAAATTGTTTTTGCTGTAATGGTAGTATTGTATTTTTTACACAATTTATGGCTTTTGTTTTGTAATCCATTTTAGTCTCCAATAAAAGTAGTATTAAAAATTTTATAAATAGTAACAAAAAACGCTTCCGTTTTTATCGGAAGCGTTAAGTTCAATTTGGTGCCGAAGGCCGGACTCGAACCGGCACGAGCGTAAACCCGCTTGATTTTGAGTCAAGTGCGTCTGCCAATTCCGCCACTTCGGCACGTTTGTTTCCATTTATCACGGAACATTAATAATAATATCACGGCGGCGCAGGTTTGTCAACAACTTTTATTAACAACTGCATTTTTGTTGCTGTATGCCGAAACTAACGGAGTTTTTTAGCTTGTTGTTATAAAGAATGTAAAATTAGATTGGTGTTAGGTTTTGTAACCGTATGTAAAATATTTTTGTTTTTTATTTTTAGCTTATTTTGATATAATATAAGCATAAAAACATAAAAGAAGGATTGAAAATGAGAGTTAAATTTGACGAACCTTTAAAAATTACAGGGCCTTACGGCGAGATGGAAGCTAAATTTCAGCCGTGCCAGGACGATGAAGCGCCGAACAATCTTTTAATAATGGCGCACGGTTTCCGCGGCAGTATGGAAGGCGGCGGCAGGGCGGCGTATCTGTCTCAGATGGCTTCCATGTTTGTAAATGTGCTGCGTTTTAATTTTACCGGCAGCCAGATTCTTTCACATCAAGTTGAAGAATTGAACGCTGTTTTGGAATTCGCGCTTAAAAAATATAACAATCCGCGTTTGTTCTTGCTTGGGCGCAGCATGGGCGGAGCGGCATCTTTGGTAACGGCATCGCGCCGCAGCGAAATTGCCGGGCTTGCGTTATGGGCAACGCCTAATGATTTGCATGCTACTTTTAAAAATGCGCTGGGCAGCGAAAACTACATGCGTTTAAAAGGCGGCGAAACTTTGCAGCTTGAAGACGAGCGCGGCAGCATTACGCTGACTCCGGATTTCGTAAGCGATCTTGATAATTATAATTTGCCGCAGATGTTGAAGGCATGGCAGAAACGCCCGCTGCTTATAATTCACGGCAGCAATGATGAAACAGTAGACGTACAGCAGGCGCAGCGCAGTTTTGCACTGGCGGGGCGCCCGAAAAAACTGGTAATTGTAAACGGCGCCGACCACAGCTTTACCAACCACAGCAATAAGGCTGCGGAGGAAGTTATAACCTGGCTGCGGGCACATTTATAATTTTTGACCATGCAGGTTTAAAGAGGTATAATATATTTATACGTATTTTTTAATTGGAGGGAATAGTTTTGAGAAAACTGTTATTACTGATAATGTTAATGTGCAGTGTTGCCGTAAGCGCTTGCGGCAGTGAGGCACAGGCAGAAAAAATGCCGCCTGCGACAGCAGTGTTTGAAACCAATATGGGTACTTTTGAAGTAGCTTTGGCAACGGATTTGGCTCCGAACACCTGCAAAAATTTTATTGACCTCGCCAACAAAGGTTTTTACAACGGCGTTATTTTTCACCGTGTTATCGATAATTTTATGATTCAGGGCGGCGACCCGACCGGTACAGGCATGGGCGGACCTGGTTATACCATTAAAGATGAGTTCAGCAGTAAACTTCTGCATGATGGGCCTGGCATTCTTTCTATGGCTAATGCAGGTCCGAATACCGGCGGCAGCCAGTTTTTCATCACGCTGCGCGATTGCCCGTGGCTTGATGGCAAACATGCCGTGTTTGGCAAGGTAACGAGCGGCATGGAAGTTGTTTATAAAATTGGCAAAGTGGCAACCGATGCTAACGACAGACCGCTGCAAGACGTTGTTATTAACAAGATTACGATAAAAGAGTAACGAAAGGAGTGCGGATTTGACTTTAATGCAAAGCGAAGGCTTGATTGAAGTAGCTGACCAGCAGGAGATGCTTGCGGTTTTAGGGCGCAACGATGAACTTTTGCGTGTTATTCAGGAGTGCTATGATGCTAAAATTGTGGCGCGCGGCACGAGCATTGCCTTCAGCGGCGATGAAAACGAAGTAAGGCAGCTTGAAAGCCTGTTTAAAGAACTGCTGTTTTTAGAGCGGCAGGGAGCTGCCATAACAACCCATGACGTTCGCTACAGCATCCGCATGATTGCCGAAGCGCAGCTTGATGCGCTGCACCGTATGTATGCCGATACGATTATCGTTACGCGGCGCGGCAGGCAGGTAAAAGCCAAAACGCTTGGGCAGTGGAACTACATTGACGCTATCCGCAGAAACGCCATTACCATCGGCATCGGTCCGGCCGGTACGGGCAAAACCTATCTGGCCGTGGCAATGGCCGTGAAAGCCTTCAAAAGCAAGGACGTGGAGCGGATCATTCTGACCCGCCCGGCGGTGGAAGCGGGCGAAAAACTGGGCTTTTTGCCGGGTGATATGCAGGACAAGGTTGACCCTTACCTGCGTCCGCTTTATGATGCACTGTATGATATGCTGGGCAATGAAACCTTTCAGAAATATATTACGCGCGGCACGATTGAAGTTGCGCCGCTTGCCTATATGCGCGGGCGCACGCTAAACGATGCTTTTATAATTTTGGACGAAGCGCAGAATACCACGCCGGAGCAAATGAAAATGTTTTTAACCCGTTTTGGCTTTGGTTCTAAAATGGTTATTACCGGCGACGTAACGCAGATAGATTTGCCGGGCGGCAAAAAAAGCGGTTTGAAACAGGCAGCCTATATTTTGCGTAATACCCCAGGCATCGGTATTGTAAACTTTGGCGAAAGCGATGTTGTGCGCCACGAAATTGTCGGCGCCGTTATCCGCGCTTACGAGGAATATGAAAAGCATAAACGGGAGAAGAAACATGCTGATAACACTGGAAAATGACCAAAATAAAATTGCTATAGATAAAGCACTGGAAGACAGGCTGATTGCCGGGCTGAACGCTGTTGCACGCCTGCATGGGCTGACGGAGCAGACGGAAGTTGGCATTACGATTGTTGACGATGAAGAAATACATCGCCTGAACCGTGAATACAGAAATGTTGACCGCCCGACAGACGTTTTAAGTTTTGCGCTTGATGAAGGCGATGAAGAGCCGGAACTTATAGATGCGCCGGAAGAGCACCTTTTGGGCGACATAATAATTTCGGCAGAAACAGCAATGCGTCAGGGCGAAGAATTCGGGCACGGCTTGACGCGTGAGATGGTATACCTTGCCGTACACGGGCTTTTGCATCTTTTAGGCTATGACCACATGGTAGAAGAAGATAAAGTTATTATGCGCGCCAAAGAAGAAGAAGCCTTGCGTGAAATTGAACTGAGCGAAGAATTTTTGGAGCAGAAATAATGGATGCCGCAATAAAAGAATTATGGCAGGAGGCGCTTAAAGTAAGGCAAAACGCCTATACGCCGTATTCTCATTTTAAAGTTGGCGCCGCTGTTTTGGCGGCAAACGGAAAAATTTACACCGGCTGCAACGTGGAAAACGCAAGTTACGGGCTTACCTGCTGTGCTGAACGCAATGCTATTTTTGCGGCAGCGGCGGCGGGAGAACGCAGTTTTAAAGCATTGTGCGTTACGGCAGAAGGTGCTGAACCCGTAGCGCCATGCGGAGCATGCCGCCAGGTAATTGCCGAATTTGGTATACCGCAGATTTATATGACAAATTTAAACGGAGATATAAAAATAATGACGGCGGAAGAACTGCTGCCTTACAGTTTTACCGCCGCCAGTATGGACGAAAAAGGAGAGGAATAAAATAGATAAGAAAAAACATTACACAGGTTTTGTCGCAATGGTCGGCAGGCCTAACGTAGGCAAAAGCACTTTGACGAACGCGCTTATCGGCGAAAAAATTGCCATTATGAGCGACCGCCCACAAACAACACGCAACAAAATTATGTGCATTTTAAACACGGATAATGCGCAGATTATGTTCCTTGATACGCCGGGCATTCATAAGCCGCACCACAAGCTTGGCCAGTATATGGTGCGCGCTGCGGAAAGCACTTTAAAAGAAGTTGATGTAATTTTGTTTGTTGTCGATGTCAGCGAAAAACGCGGCGCAGGCGAAGATTATATCATTGAACAGCTTAAAAAGGTAAAAACGCCGGTAATTTTAGTTGCCAACAAAGTTGATAAATTAGAAGATAAATCTAAATTATTCGGTATTATTGCCAATTATGTAAACGATTATAATTTTGCGGCAGTTGTGCCGGTATCTGCCTTGCAGGATACGGATTTTAAAGGTTTGGTTGAAGAAATTACCAAACATCTGCCGGAGGGCCCTGCCTATTATGATGAGGATATGATTACCGACCAGCCGGAACGAGTAATTGCCGCAGAAATGATACGCGAAAAAGTATTGCTTTCCACCCGTGATGAGATTCCTCATTCCGTAGCTGTTGAAGTTGAAGAATTTAAAGTGCGCTCCAACAACGATATTTACATACGCGCTACGATTTTTGTAGAGCGTGAATCGCAGAAGGGCATTGTTATAGGCGCTAAAGGCGCTTTGCTTAAAAAAATAGGGCTGGAAGCACGTACAGATATTGAAGCTCTTTTGGGTGATAAAGTATTTTTGGATTTATGGGTAAAAGTTAAGCCGGACTGGCGCAACAAAGATAAAGCCTTAAAACAGTTTGGCTATACGGTTTAATTTATTTAAGTTGGGAGAGATGGCTTATTGACGGTCACTTGGCGGATTTATTAAAAATTTTAGCCGCCCTTTTAATTACAGGATTAAACGCATTTTTTGTAGTTTCGGAGTATGCGCTTGTTAGCATACGACCGGCACGCCTTGAAGAAATGATTGCCGCAGGCAACGGACGTGCTGAACTTGTTTTAAAAATGACCAAAAAGCGCGATACATATTTGAGCGCTATCCAGCTTGGCATAACTGCATCATCACTTATATTGGGCTGGTTCTGCGGTCCGCTTCTGGCAGGGCTTATTGCCGATGGCTTTGATTTAATCGGAGAGCACTGGTATGATGACGGCGTTGTGGTTTTATGTGCATTTTTGCTGATTGTTTTTGTGCATGTAGTGTTTGGCGAACTGGTGCCGCGTGTTATCAGCCTTGCGCATGTCGAAAGTGCGGCGATGGCTATAGTCTATCCTTTAATTTGTTTTCATTATTTAATGTACCCGCTGGTAGCATTTTTCAGCAAAGTTGCCAAAGCTGTGCTGAAACTGCTGAAAATGGATAAAGTGCCTACGGAAGACATATCACGCAGCGAAGAAGAACTGCGCATGATTGTAAGCGCCAGTGAACGCGGCGGCAAGTTAGACCATATGGAAAGCCGACTGCTTGATAACGTATTCGATTTTGCAGACCGCGTGGCGCGTGAGGTAATGGTGCCGCGCCAGGATATGGTATGCCTGTATGCCGAGGATGATTTTGAGAAAAATATCCAGAAAGTGCTGCAAACCAAACATACGCGTTATCCGTTATGCGGTAAAGATAAAGACCATATTTTGGGCGTTGTACATGTGCGCAGCCTGCTTAATATTTCTGATGAAGAAAAGAAGGGCTTTGATATTTCTTCGCGCATGAGCCCGATTGTTGTTGTGCCGGAGAGCATGGAGATAAGCAAGGTATTGCAGACCATGCAGCAAAAGCGCGTGCAGCTTGTTGTAATTGCCGATGAATACGGCGGTACGGCCGGCCTTGCAACAATGGAAGACCTGCTGGAAGAAATTGTCGGTGACATTCAGGACGAGCATGATGCCGAAAAAGAGGAAGAAGTTGTACATCGCGCCGACGGTACCTATGAATTTGATGGCATGGTGCTTTTGGACGATATTACAGACCTTTTGCATATTAAATTTGAAGAGCCGGAAGAAGATACTATCGGCGGTTTGGTATTCGGCCTGCTTGAGCGCAAACCGGAAACCGGCGATAAAATAAAAGTTGACGGCTGGTGCTTTGAGGTACTGCGTACGGAAGGTTTCCGTGTAACGCGTGTGCGTGCCAGCAAAGAACCGGAAATGCCTGTTTATGCGGATGAATAAAAATGACAGATAAAAGTTTCAGCGACGAAGCGGTTATTTTAAAAGTAAAAAACTGGCAGACTGCGGATAAATACGCAGTCTGCTTTTCGCGCGGGCACGGCAAAATAAGTTTTTTGGCTTACGGAGCGCGTTATGCAAGGTCTAACGGCGGCAGGCTTGTGCAGCCGTTTGCGGTGCTGGATATTAATTTTTTCAGCGGCAAAAAGCTGGATACGCTGAAAAGCTGCGAACTTATAAGTTACCCGGCACAGTTTAATTTACAGCAAATGGCTTATGCGGCGCTTATTGCCGAAGTTACGGAAAATTTAAGCGAAGAACACCAGCCGCAGGAAGAAGTTTACGAACTTCTTTTGGAGGTGCGTGAAGTACTTTTAAAACGGAATCCGCGGCTTGTGGCGTTATCTTTTATTGTTAAACTGTTGTTTTTAACAGGTATTCTGCCGCAGCACAAAAGCTGTGTTAACTGCGGCAAAGAGGCCGATGGCGATGCTTTTTTCAGCGTTGTGCAGGGCGGCTTAATCTGCAAAGAATGCCACGGCGGTGAAGAATTGCCGTTCAGCCGTGAAGCCCAGGATTTTTTAACGGAACTTTTAACGCTGGATTTTAAAAATCCGCAGCCTTTTGCAGTACGCGGCGGTACGCTGATGGAACTGGAAAAAATTTTGCAGCGGTTTATTGTGTACCAGACGGACAAGCCGTTAAAAAGCCTTGACTTTTTAAGCCAGACAGGCGTTTAAGCATTGACAAAAGCCGTGTTATTTGGTATATTTTCTGTTAAGCAATGATAAGGAGTAGTAACCGCATTTTCAGCGAGCCGGGACGGTGCAAGCCGGCACAGGCGGCGAAGGCGCCTTGGAGCATAACTTTATAAACATCGAGGCGGGCTGTAATTTACAGCCAAGCAGGGTGGAACCGCGGAGACTTTACGCCTCCGTCCCTGTAACTATTTTGTTACAGAGACGGGGGCTTTTCGTTTTTGTAACGCAAATGCAGGAGGGATATTATGGATTTTCAGACAATTATTTTGAAACTGCAAAAATTCTGGGGCGAACAGAATTGCATTTTAACCCAGCCCTATGATATCGAAAAAGGCGCAGGCACAATGAACCCGCGTACTTTTTTGCGCGTGCTTGGGCCTGAACCGTGGCGCGTGGCTTATGTAGAACCGAGCCGCCGTCCGGCAGACGGACGTTATGGTGATAACCCGAACCGTCTGTTCCAGCATCATCAGTTCCAGGTTATTATTAAACCGTCGCCGGATAACATTCAGGAACTTTATTTACAGAGCCTTGCAGAACTTGGCATCCATCAGGATGAACACGACATCCGCTTTGTAGAAGATAACTGGGAATCCCCGACTTTGGGCGCATGGGGCCTCGGCTGGGAAGTTTGGCTGGACGGCATGGAAATTACACAGTTTACCTATTTCCAGCAGGTTGGCAGCATTGATGTTAAGCCTGTAAGTGTTGAAATTACCTATGGTTTGGAACGCCTTGCCATGTATATTCAGGGCGTGGAAAACGTATTTGACATTCAGTGGGTTGAAGGCGTAACCTACGGCGATGTATTCCATACTAACGAAGTTGAACAATCTTATTATAATTTCCAGGTGGCTGATACCGATTTGCTGTTTGAGTTATTTGATAAATACGAAGCTGAAGCAAAACGCGTTATTGCGCTTGGCTATATCCGTCCGGCATATGATTACGTTTTGAAATGCTCGCATACTTTTAACCTTCTTGATTCGCGCGGAGCAATCAGCGTAAGCGAAAGAACCGCTTACATTGCGCGTGTGCGCGCTATGGCAAGGCTGTGTGCCGCTGCGTATGTTGAACAAAGGGAGAAGCTGGGCTTCCCGATGCTGAAAGGGGAGAATTTATAATGGAAAAATTATTGTTTGAAATTGGTACAGAAGAAATTCCGGCAAAGTTTATGCCCGGCATTTTAAAACAGTTAAAAGAACTTGCTGCAGCCAAAATGCAGGAGCTGCGCATTCCGTTTGAAGATATTACCGTTTACGGCACTCCCCGCCGCATGGCTTTTGTTGCAAGCGGCGTTGCAGAAACCCAGGCAGACGTTGTTGTTGAAGCCAAAGGCCCTTCCGTTAAAATTGCTTATGTAAGCGGCGCTCCCAGCAAAGCAGCTCAGGGCTTTGCACGCGGGCAGGGCGTCGACGTTAATGACCTTGTTGTACGCGATAATTATGTTTACGCCGTTAAACATCTGGCAGGACAGCCTGTTGTCAGCCTTTTGCCGGGACTTTTAATGGACATTTTAACTTCCATGACTTTCCCGAAAAACATGCGCTGGGCAGATTACGATTTCCGTTTTGTACGTCCTATCCGCTGGATGGTTGCCCTGTTTGGCGAACAGGTTATTCCTGTGGAAATTTGCGGCGTTAAGAGCGGTAAATTCTCTATGGGACACCGTTTTATGCAGCAATCCCTTAAAGCCGCTGCCGAAAGCCAGGGCCTTTTAAGCGCTGCTTTAACCAAAGTCGGCAATAAAGTATATTCGGCACTGGCCGGTGTTAAAGGCGCCGTGGAAATTCCTTCAGCCGGTGATTACAAAAAAGTTATGTATGATAACTTTGTAATGGTTGACCAGGACGAACGCCGTGCACTTATTTTGCAGCAGATTAAAGATTTGGCTGCGCAGAACGGCGGCGAAGCTGAAATTAACGAAGATTTGCTGGAAGAAGTAAATTACCTTGTTGAATGGCCTACTGCACTGTGCGGCAAATTTGAAGAGAAATTCCTTGCTTTGCCAAAAGAATGCATTATTACCCCGATGCGCGAGCATCAGAGATATTTCCCTGTTCTGGACGAAGACGGCAATTTGCTGAACAAGTTTATTACCGTGCGCAACGGCGGCAGCGAACATCTTGACATTGTAACCCACGGCAATGAGCGTGTACTGCGTGCGCGTTTAAGCGATGCCGAATTCTTCTTTAATGAAGACCGCAAACAGAAACTTGAAGAACGCCTGGAAAAACTGAAAACTGTTTCCTTCCAGGAAGGCCTGGGCAATATGTATGACAAGAGCGAACGCCTTGTTAAACTGGCAGAAATGCTGCGCTATGCTATTAACGCCAGCGTTGATGAAGACAGCCTGCGCCGCACTGCACTTTTGTGCAAAACCGACCTTGTTACCGGCATGGTTATTGAATTTACGGAACTGCAGGGCGTTATGGGCCGTGAATATGCACTTTTGGACGGCGAAAAACCGGAAGTTGCCAAAGGCATTTACGAACATTACCTGCCGCGTTTTGCAGGCGATGAACTGCCGGAAACCGTTATCGGCCGCATTGTAGGCATTGGCGATAAACTGGATAACATTTGCGCAACTTTTAGCCGCGGACTTGCTCCTACCGGTTCTCAGGACCCGTATGCGCTGCGCCGCCAGGCACTTGGCATTATCAACATTCTGCTTGAAGCAGGCTACCATGTTTCGCTGGCAAAAGTTATTGCCGGCACTCTGTATCTGCTGGATATCAAACCGGAAGAAACAGGCAAACTTGTACCGCAGATTATGGACTTCTTTAAACTGCGTTTGAAAAACCTGCTGATGGACCAGGGCATTCGTTATGACGTTATCGACGCTGTATTTGCAGATAAACGCTGTGATGATGTTGTAGAAATTGCCGCACGCTGCAAAGCACTTGCTGCTTATGTGGAAGAAGGCAATGCCGAGCCTTTGGTACAAATTTCCGTGCGTGTAGGCAACCTTTGCAAGAAGATTGAAAAAGAGGTTGCTATCAGCGGTGCGCTGTTTAAACACGAAAGCGAAGGCGAACTGCAAAAAGTTGTGGCTGCCGTAAGCAAAGAAATCATCCCCGAAATGGTTCTGTTCGATTATGCAGCAGTTTTGAAAGCAGCCGAAAAAGTTATTGAACCGGTTAACACCTTCTTTGATAACGTAATGGTTATGGACGAGGACGAAAACGTTAAAAACAACCGCCTTGCCCTGCTTGAAGAAGTACGCGGCGTTGTAAATGCTGTTGGCGATTTGAGCCTTTTGGTGCTGTAAGATAAAAATAACAGTCTGTTAAAAAATTAATACAGTCTTTTGTTTTCAGACTCCCGCTGGTTTTGGTGCCAGCGGGAGTTTTTGTGTGTTTTTGCAGGTTACTGTTTTTGGCTGCTCGCTTACTTTTGGCGCAGCAATTTAGCTTTTTAATGCTAACGTACGTTAGTAGTTTAGGGAACAAGGTAGATTATATATAATAATCTTTGAACTTATACAGAACAAGGTAAGAACGTAAGACGGCAAAGAAAAGATAAAGAGAAAAAACAGGTAAAAAAGAGAAAAGAAACTCTCAACCACATAAACGGTTAATAAACAGATAAATTAACCGCCCATAAAACATTTTGCGCAAATTTTTGTGCTGCCGGTTAATTTTTTAATCTTTGAGGCGTGTATATGGCTGAGTGAGTTGAAAAACAACAACAGTGCTGAAAATTTTACAGTGAAAAGTTTGTTTTAGAAGCTTTGTTTGTGATAAAATATTACCATTGGCTTTATAAGGCCGGTAAATTTTAAGTTACAGGCAAAGGGGTTATGCTTTGATGATGATAGAGCGCTTTAAGCGTGATTTGATTAGGGAATTTAGAAATTATGACAAAATGATGCTGCTGAAAGATTTAATGGCAGGCCTTACCGTAACGGCAGTGGCAATTCCGCTGGCGCTGGCTTTT
The DNA here is from genome assembly GCA_905207485.1 of uncultured Phascolarctobacterium sp. GTDB lineage: Bacteria > Bacillota > Negativicutes > Acidaminococcales > Acidaminococcaceae > Fusicatenibacter_A. The sequence goes on along the minus strand of CAJLLL010000001.1, from coordinate 97,041 downwards.
GGCGTGGGCAGCGGCGCAACGGCGGCATCTGGCCTTGTAACGGCAATTATTGCCGGCGTTATCATTAGCGCTTTGGGCGGGGCATATTTCCAAATATCCGGCCCTACGGGCGCAATGGCGGCGATACTTATGTCCATCATTGCCCAGTACGATTTGCAGGGCGTGTTTGTAGCTACTGTTATGGCAGGTATCATTCTTGTTATTGCCGGCGTGCTGCATTTGGGCAAACTTATATCTTTTATTCCCATGCCTGTTATCAGCGGTTTTACATCGGGCATTGCCGTTATTATTGCCATGGGGCAGATTGATAACTTTTTTGGCGTTAAGTCTGTCGGCAGCAGCGTTACCGAAAAGTTTTTAAGTTATTTTGAACTGGGTTTTGAGCCTGATTTAACGGCGGTTGGGATTGGCGTATTTGTAATGCTGATGATGCTGCTGTTTCCGATGCGGTACAGCAAGTATATTCCTTCTTCACTGTTTGCCATTATTGCAGCAACTGCAGCTAATATTGCGCTGAACCTTAATGTTGACGTGGTTGGTGAAATTCCGGCGACTTTGATTTTAAGCGACAGGCTTGAATTTGCATCTTTGCTGGATTTCCGTACTGTTACAGGGCTGTTGGCTCCTGCGGTTAGTATTGCGGTTTTAGCTATGATTGAAAGCCTTTTGTGCGGCGCTACCGCATCACGCATGACAGGCGCCCGCCTTGACAGCAACCGTGAACTGGTGGCGCAGGGCGTAGGCAACATTGTAGTACCGTTTTTTGGCGGCATTCCGGCAACGGCGGCTATTGCCCGCACCAGCGTGGCAGTAAAATCGGGTGCGGTTACACGCATGACAGGCATTTTTCATGCGCTGGGCATTTTGCTGGCAATGTTTGTGCTGGCACCTGTTATGTCGCAGATTCCGCTGGCGGCTTTGGCGGGCGTTTTGATGGTTGTATCGTGGCGCATGAACGAATGGGTGACAATTAATTTTATTTTAAAAGGTAAATTTAAAGGCGCTATGCTTAAATTTACCGTAACCATGCTGACCACAATTATTTTTGACCTGACGACGGCAATTATGATTGGCGTGGTTATCGGGCTTGTTTTGCAGGCTGTAAGGTTTTCGCACCTGCGTATTACTTACGATGAACTTGACCCCAACCGTTTGCATGAAGAAGTTGAAGATTTGCCGGAAAACGGCCTTGTATGCTATATTAACGGCCCGATTGTATTTGCCAATACGGAGCGTTTGGAAGAGATTCCCAAAAAGGCCAAGCGTTACGGCTATGTGTATTTTTCCATGCGCGGCGTGCCGGATATAGACATCAGCGGCGTGCAGGAATTTGCCAAAATTGTGCAGGAAATGAAGGATGCAGGCAAAAAGATTTATTTGTGCAGCTTGCAGGATGAGGCAATGGAAATGTTAAAACGCGGCGGCGTGTATAAAATGATCGGGCAGGATGCCGTTTACTGGAGCGTGGAACGAGCGCTTTTGCACAGGCACTAATGCGGAAAGAGGAGAGACAATGAAGAATTTTCTGGTAGTTGATTTTGAATTTACGACATATACAAAACCGGTAGGGCGCCCGCGCGGATTTTTCTCTGAAATTATTGAAATTGGCGCGGTTTTGCTGCAAGGTGAAAAAATGGAGCAGACAGCTAAAATACAAAATTTTGTTAAACCTCATTTTTATCCCAAGCAGGCTAAAGACAGCATGGATTTTTGCATGATTACGGAAAAAGATATGAAAAAAGGCATTGAGTATCCGGAAATGGCAGCAAAACTGGCAGAGATTTATGAGGCCGGCAACACCTATTTTGTGGCGTGGGGTACGGAAGATTACAAGGTTTTAAACACCGGCTGTGAACGCCATAAAATTACAAACCCGGTGCAGTTTGAAGATTACCTTGACTTGGCAGAAGCTTACAAACTGTGGAAGGGCGATGAACTTACAACCGGTTTAAAACGTGCAACCGAAGAACAGGAAGTAGACACGGCAGGGCTGTGGCATACCGCTTATGACGATGCTGCCAACACCGGCAAACTGCTTGTAAAAATGTTTGAAAAAGGCTGGACGCCGGAACTTTACTTTGAACAAAAAGCTGCTTATGAAGCGGAACGTGCAGAACTTAAAACGCGCGGCAGGTAAAATTAAATATGTTTGATAAAAGCCAAAGGTTCAGGAATCCTTTGGCTTTTTATATTGCAAATAATATGCTGCCTTGCTGAAAGAAATCTTTTTTGTTAAAATAAACACGCTAATGGGCTTATTTAAAGTCAGTCAGCCTGTAAAAAAGCATAAAACTAAAATTATTTATTGCAAACTATAATATAGAAGGTAAATTTATGGAAATAAAGGAAAGTTTAAAAGCATACCGGCAAGTACAGGGAGTGTATGTACACATACCTTTTTGCAGGCAAAAATGCCTGTACTGCGATTTTAATTCTTTCAGCGGTTATGGCGCTGATGTTATGGCAGTATATGCCAAAGCTGTATGTACGGAAATTGCTGCGCGCCCTGAAGATTTGCCTGTAAACGTTAATGCCAGCATTTATTTTGGCGGCGGTACGCCAAGTATTTTGCCTGTTCAGAATACAGAACTGATAGTAAATGCTTTAAAAAAACATGGTTATTGGCAGCAGCCGCGTGAAGCATCTATTGAAGCCAATCCCGGCACGGTAGATTTAGCAAAATTAAAGGCGCTGCGGCAGATGGGCTTTGACCGCATCAGCTTTGGCGTGCAGAGCCTGAATGATGCAGAACTTAAAGCAATAGGGCGCGTGCATAATGCACGGGAAGCATTGGAAGCCCTGGAACTTGCCAAAAAAGCAGGATTTAAGCGCATTAATGCCGATGTTATTTACGGCTTGCCGGGACAGAGCATGGCAAGCCTTAAACAAACTTTGCAGCAGCTTGCAGAAACAGAAATTGAGCATCTTTCTGTTTATGGGCTGATTGTTGAAGAAGGTACGCCGCTTGAAAAACTTGTTGCACAGAAAAAAATAACGCTGCCGGATGAGGACGAAGCGGCAGATATGTACGAGTTTGTGCAGGAATTTTTAAAACAGCAGAGCTTTGAACGCTACGAAGTATCTAACTATGCACGCGGCGGAGCGTACAGCCGCCACAATTTGGTTTACTGGCATTATTACCCTTATGCTGCTTTTGGCGCAGGAGCGTGCGGGTTTAACGGCAGCGCGCGTTTTACGGCAAAGGGCAGCGTGACGGATTATATTAAAGCAGTTGAAAACGGCGGGCAGCTTTATGACGAGGAAGTGCTTGAGCCGTCAGTACAGTTTGAAGAATTTATGTTTATGGGACTGCGCAAAAAAAGCGGCGTTAATTTATTGGAAGCCAAAGAGCGTTTCGGCATTGATGTTTTGGCAAAATATAAAACTCAGCTTAAACCGTTTGTTGCCGGAGGCTTTGTAGAGGCAGACTTTGAAAAACAGAATTTGAGCCTTACGGAACGCGGTATGGAAGTAGGCAACCAAATTTTTGAAATCTTTGTGACGGATTAAATTTTATTTAAAAAATATATAAAAACTTATTGACAATATCCAAGGGCAGTGCTATTCTAATATCAAGATGTTAGCACTCTATTATAACGAGTGCTAACAATCCCTCGGAGGTGGGGATATGTTAAATGAAAGAAAGAAGAAAATTCTGCAAATCATCATAGAAGATTACATTTCGACGGCGGAGCCGGTAGGCTCGCGCACCATTGCGCGCAAACATGATTTGGGATTAAGCCCGGCAACAATCCGCAACGAAATGAGCGACCTGGAGCTTTTGGGTTATCTCGAACAGCCTCATACTTCGGCAGGCCGCGTGCCTTCTGCACAGGCTTACAGGTTTTATGTCGATTCGATGATTGAACCTGATACGCTTGATGATAATGACCGCACTTTAATCAATACGCTGTACCACGAACAGCAGCGCAGTATTGACGATATCTTCCTTTCCACTGCCAAAATCCTCTCGCAGATGACGCATAATGTGTCGATGGTGCTGGCAAACCAGCATTCAGTCAGCCGTTTTTGCTATTTAAAGTTTCTGCCGCTTGATACCAACCACGCAATTTTGTGCATTGTAACCGATGACGGCAACGTAAATAACTGCGTTGTGGAAATTCCGGCCGGTATGAGCGTTAAAGAGCTTGAATATATGGCAGGGCGCATTACGAGAATGCTTGAAGGCAAGGCTGTAACCGATATCGATAAGCATTTGCTTGATGATGTACAGGCTGCGGTAAAGGATGACCGCTTATTGCTCTCTTCGCTGCTGCATGTTCTGCGCCGTATGACAAGGCCCGAAAAGGAAACCTTCTTTATGGGCGGTACGCGCCAGCTTTTAAGCCAGCCTGAGTTCCGCGATATGGAAAAGGTAAGAAACCTGTTGGGCGTGCTTGAAGAAGAAAAAGTGGTGCGCAATATTTTAAAATCCGGTGAAGAATCGGACGGATTGCGCATAACGATAGGCAGCGAAAACAAATTTGAAGGCATACAGGATTGCAGCATGGTGCAGGCAACCTACCGCTTAAACGGCAAAATAGTCGGCACAATGGCGGTGCTTGGGCCTACGCGCATGCAGTACGGCAAGGTAATTGCCGTTATGGATTATCTTCACAAATATCTGAAAACGATTTTAAATAATTAAGGAGGGTAAAAATGCAGGCAGAAGACATTAAAGATACCCAAAAAACCGATACCGAAGCTCAGGAAACAGAAGCAGCGGAAGCCAAGGCTGCGGAAACCGCACAGGACGCTGAAAATGCTCAGGCGGAAGAAGCAAAGCCCGAAGAACCGCAGAAAGATGAAAAAGATGTAAAAATTGAAGAACTGCAAAAACAGCTTTTGCGCTTGCAGGCGGATTTTGAAAATTTCCGCAGGCGCAACGCCGCCGAGCGCGAACAGCTTTCAACCTTTGTTACGGCAGAAGTTGTAGGCAAGTTTTTAAGAGTGCTTGATAACTTTGAAAGAGCCGAACAAAGCGTAAAAACAACCGGCGATATGTCTGCCATCGTAACCGGCATGGAAAAAATCCGCCGCCAGTTTGAGCAGGCATTTAAAGAACTGGAAGTTGAAGAAATTCCCGCTGAGGGGCAGAAATTTAACCCCGAACTGCATGAAGCGGTTATGCGCGGGCAAAACCCTGATATGGAAGATGAAAGCATTGAGCAGGTGTTTGAAAAAGGTTACAAACTGCGCAATAAAATCATCCGCCACAGCAAGGTTAAAGTAATAAGCAACGATTAATACTTTATATAGTGTAAAATTTGAGGAGGAAAAACATCATGTCTAAAGTAATTGGTATTGACTTAGGTACTACTAACTCTGTAGTAGCTGTTATGGAAGGCGGCGAGCCGACCGTTATCACTAACCAGGAGGGCAGCAGGCTTACCCCGTCCGTTGTAGGCTTTTCCAAAAACGGCGAACGCCTTGTAGGCCAGCTGGCAAAACGCCAGGCTGTTTCCAACCCGGACAGAACCATCAGCTCCATTAAACGCCACATGGGCACTAATTACAGAGTTGAAATCGACGATAAAAAATATTCCCCGGAAGAAATTTCCGCAATGATTCTGCAAAAATTAAAAGCTGACGCAGAAAAATATCTCGGCGAAACCGTAAGCCAGGCAGTTATTACCGTACCGGCTTACTTCTCCGACAGCCAGCGCCAGGCAACCAAAGACGCAGGCAAAATTGCAGGCCTTGAAGTTCTGCGTATCATCAACGAACCTACCGCAGCAGCACTTGCATACGGCATTGATAAAAGCGAAGACCATACCGTTATGGTTTACGACCTTGGCGGCGGTACCTTCGATGTATCCATCCTTGATGTAGGCGACGGCGTATTTGAAGTTAAAGCTACCAACGGCGATACCCACCTCGGCGGCGATGACTTTGACCAGCGCATTATCGACTGGATGGTTGACGAATTCAAAAAAGCCGAAGGTATTGACCTTTCCGCTGACCGCATGGCTATGCAGCGTTTGCGCGAAGCAGCAGAAAAAGCCAAAATCGAACTTTCCGGCGTAATGAGCACCAACATCAACCTGCCGTTCATCACCGCAGGCGCTGATGGCCCGAAACACCTTGATATGGACTTAACCCGCGCTAAATTTGAAGAAATGACCGCAGACCTTGTAGAACGCACCATGGGCCCGACCCGTCAGGCTATGAGCGATGCAGGCATGAGCGCAAGCGATATTAACAAAGTAATTCTTGTAGGCGGTTCCACCCGTATTCCTGCCGTACAGGAAGCCATTAAAAAATTCATGGGCAAAGAACCGCACCGCGGCGTTAACCCGGATGAATGCGTTGCAGTAGGCGCTGCTATCCAGGCAGGCGTACTGGCAGGCGAAGTTAAAGACGTACTGCTCCTTGACGTAACTCCGCTGTCCCTCGGCATTGAAACCGCAGGCGGCATCTTCACCAGAATGATTGACCGCAACACTACTATTCCTACTTCCAAATCTCAGATTTTCTCCACTTATTCCGACAACCAGCCTTCCGTTGATATTCATGTACTGCAAGGCGAACGCGATATGGCTGCCGATAACAAAACTCTGGGCCGTTTTGAACTGTCCGGCATCCCGGCTGCACCGCGCGGAGTACCGAAAATTGAAGTTACCTTCGATATCGATGCTAACGGCATCGTAAACGTAAAAGCAAAAGACCTCGGCACCGGCAAAGAACAGAAAATTACCATTACTTCTTCCGGCACTTTGGACAAAGACGAAGTTGACCGTCTTGTTAAAGAAGCCGAAGCCAATGCCGAAGCAGATAAAAAACGCAAAGAAGCTGTTGAAGCACGCAACCAGGCTGACAGCCTCTGCTATCAGGCAGAAAAAACCATTAAAGATATGGAAGGCAAAGGCAGCGATGAACTGATTGCCAAAGTTAAAACCGCAATGGACGCCTTGAAAGAAAAAATGAAAGGCGACGATGTTGACGCTATTAAAAAAGCAACCGAAGAACTGACCAAACCTTTGTATGAACTGAGCGCAGAACTGTACAAACAGACTGAAGCTGCCAAAGGTGCGGATGCAGCAGGTGCAGGCGCAGCAAACGCCGGCAGCGCTAAAAAAGCCGACGATGATGTAGTTGACGCCGAAGTTGTTGACGACGACAAGAAATAATCAGCTTAGGATGGTGTAAACCTTGGAAAAAAGAGATTACTATGACGTGCTGGGCGTTTCTAAAAACGCAACGGCAGACGAGATAAAAAAAGCATATCGTAAACTGGCACGTCAGTATCATCCTGATGTCAACAAGGATAATCCTGATGCTGCAGAAAAGTTTAAAGAATGCTCGGAAGCATACAGTGTTTTGAGCGACGAGCAGAAACGCGCCCAGTATGACCAGTTTGGCCATGCTGCCTTCCAGGGTGCTGCCGGTGGAGGCGGTGCAGGCGGTTTCGGCGGGTTTGATTTCAGCGGCTTTGGCGGCGGTGCAGGCGGCATGGAGGACATTTTTGATATGTTCTTTGGCGGCGGCGGGCGCTCAAGAGGCAGCCGTCAGGCAGGACCGCAGCGCGGCAGCGATTTGCGCTTCGATTTGGAAATTACCTTTGAAGAAGCAGCATTCGGCGTTGAACGCGAAATTAACCTTACGCGCGACGAACAGTGCCCCAAATGCAAGGGCAGCGGCGCGGAACCCGGCAGCAAGGTAGAAACCTGCCCCGAATGCCATGGCTCCGGCCAGGTAAGCTTTACGCAGAATACTATGTTCGGGCAGATGCGTAATGTACGTACGTGCAGCAAATGCCACGGCGAAGGCAAAATTATTACCGACCCCTGCCATGAATGCAAGGGCAAAGGCACTGTGCGCAAGACCAAAAAACTTAAGGTTAAAATTCCGGCAGGCGTTAATGATGGTTCGCGCCTGCGCGTAAGCGGCGAGGGCGAAGCAGGCATGCGCGGGGGACCGAGCGGTGACCTTTACGTATACCTGTACGTGAAGCCGCACAAGTTCTTTGAGCGCGATGGCAACACTGTTTTATGCGAAGTGCCTATTAACATTGTACAGGCAACTTTGGGCGATGAGATAAAAGTACCGACTCTTGACGGCCAGGTAACCATGAAGATACCCGAAGGCACCCAGCCCGGGCAGGTACTGCGCCTGAAAGGCAAAGGCATACCCAGCCTGCGCGGAGGCGGACGCGGCGACCAGTTGGTACGCATTAAAGTTGTTGTTCCTAAAAAACTCAGCGAGAAGCAAAAAGATGCTTTGCGCAAGTTTGCCGATATCAGCAAGGACAACATAAACCCCGAAGAAAAAGGCTTTTTAAATAAAATTAAAGATTTGTTTAAATGATATTTAAAGAAAACTCCCGGTTGTTTTAAACAGCCGGGAGTTTTGCTATATGCTTAATGTTATTTTTATATCTTTACAGTTTTATATTTTTCTGTTACAATAGGCAGGCAAATGCGCTGCCATAACGGTAGGCGGTTAGCCCTCTGCGGAGGGACTGTGACCCTTCGATAATATAGAAATCCGGCTTGAGCCGGAAATACTTGTTTAAGAAGGTGGTCCGCGTGGATATTTTAACGATGATGGCTTTTATAAGCTACACCGCGACGATATTTAGCGTCGGATATATGATTGGCTCAAACCAGTCTGATAAACAGAAATAACCGCCCCCAGCCAAGGTAACGGTTATTTCTAAATAACATTATCCATAGGCTAACCGTCTATCGGCAGCCGTTTGTTTTCTATAAATATTATAGCAAACCGGCGGCAAAAGTCAAATTAATGGCGGCGTACATAATGTATCTGCCTAAAACAGCGTTTAATTTATTATGTACTTTTGGCGCGCATTATGATAAGATAACAGTTGTAAATTTATATCTTTTTACTATGGTTTGAAAAATTTGAGGAGTGAAAAACATGCAGTGGACGGAAGTAAGTTTGCAGACAACGCATGAACAGGCAGATACGATTGCCGATATTTTATACAGCGCCGGCGCGCAGGGCGTGGCAATGGAAGACCCGCTTTTAATTAATCAGCTCCGCAACAGCGGCACTTGGGAACTGTGCGATATACCGGAACAGCAGAATACCGAGGTTGTTACCGTAACGGCTTATTACCCGGATGACGATAAACTTAACGAGCGCCTTGCTTTTATTGAACGCGAAGTTAAGACAGTTGAAGAAAGAATTGGCTCAAAATGCGTATTCCGCAACCCGCTGTTCCGCACTTTGTGCGAGCAGGACTGGGCAAATGAATGGAAGCAGTATTTTCATGTTACCCATATTGGCAAACGCCTTGTAATTAAGCCTTCCTGGGAAAGTTATGAAGCCAAGGCGGATGATTTGGTGATTGAAATTGACCCCGGCATGGCGTTTGGCACAGGCACGCACCACACAACCAGCATGTGCATGGAAACGCTGGAAGAAATTATTACGCCGGAGGCGGAAGTATTTGACGTTGGCTGCGGCAGCGGCATTTTGGCGATTGCAGCAGCAAAACTGGGCGCCAAAAACATTGTTGCGGTGGATATTGATGCCAACGCTGTACGCATTGCCAGAGAAAATATCGCCAATAATGGTTTAAGCAGTGAAATTACAGTAAAAGAAGGCGACCTTCTGCATGGTACGGAAGGCAAGGCCGATGTAATTATAGCGAATATTATAGCCGATATTATCATTATGCTGCTGCCGGATGTTGCCAAAAAACTGAAAGCTGAAGGCAGGTTCCTTGCCAGCGGCATTATTGAAGAACGTGAAGAAGATATTCGCCGGGCTGCTGCCGCAAACGGCATTAAGGTTTTAAGCGTTAAGCACAAAGGCGGCTGGGTTGCCATGCTGATGGCACTGGAGGGCTAATGCACAGATTTTTTATTCCGCGCCCTTATGCGGAAACTATGGAAATAGAAGGCGTTGATGCACGCCATATTTATACGGTTTTAAAAATGAAGCCGGGCGAGAAGGTGCAGATTGTAAGTGATGACGGTGTAACCGCTTTGGCGGAAATTACCGAAACTGCGCCGGGATGCACAGTTGTAAAATGCCTTGAAGTTATTGCCGAAAGCCATGAGCCTGCCGTTAAAATAACACTTGCGCAGGGGCTTGTTAAAGGCGAAAAGATGGATTTTATCATTCAAAAAGCGGTGGAACTGGGCGTAAGCAGCATTGTGCCTTTGGCGATGGAACATAGCGTGGTGCGTTATGACGGCGTTAAAGCTGCCAAAAAGCGCGAACGCTGGCAAAAAATTGCCGAAAGCGCAGCCAAGCAGAGCAAGCGCGATATTATTCCGCAGGTAGAAGCTGTTTCCGATATGGCAAAACTTATGGAAGAGTGTACCTGTACCACCAAAATTATTGCTTACGAATGTGAAGATAAGCAGGGCTTAAAGCAGGTACTGCAAAAAAATCCGCAGACTGACAGTATTTTAATTATTATTGGCCCGGAAGGCGGCATTAGCGAGGCTGAACTTACTGCTGCCCGCAGCGGCGGCGCAGTGCCTGTAAGTTTGGGCAGGCGCATTTTGCGTGCCGAAACCGCCGGGCTGACAGCTTTAAGCGCTATTTTATACGAATTTGACGAATTGGGAGGCTGAACATGGCAAAAATTGCATTTTATACGCTTGGCTGCAAGGTAAATCAGGCAGATACCGCCAGCATGGAGAATTTGTTTTTGCGTGCAGGCCACCAAATAGTCAGCTTTGACGGCGATGCTGATGTTTACATTATAAATACCTGCGTTGTAACCAATACCGGCCAGCGCAAATCGCGCCAAACCATACACCGCGCTATCCGCAAAAATCCCAATGCGCTCATTGTGGTAACCGGCTGCTATCCGCAAACCGCGGCAGAAGAAGTTAAAGCCATTGCCGGTGTGGATTTGATAATTGGCAACCAGGACAGGGCAGAAATTGTTAAACTGGTGGAAGAACGCCTGCAAAACCGCATGGTAGATACTTTGGACGCAGTTCACAAACTTACGGCCAATACAGCTTTTGAAGAAATGGCGGCGGGCGATATAACAGACAAAACACGCGCCTTTTTGAAAATTCAGGAAGGCTGCAACCAGTTTTGCACCTACTGCATAATTCCTTATGCACGCGGTCCTCTGCGTTCACGCAGTTTGGAAAGCATCCGTACGGAAACGGAACGCCTTGTAAAGGCAGGCTTTAAAGAAATTGTGCTTATCGGCATTCACCTTGGGTGTTACGGCAAAGAACAGCCCGGCGGGCCTACTTTGTATGATGCCGTAAAAACCGTGCTTGCAGTGCCGGGCGTGCAGCGTTTGCGCCTTGGTTCGCTGGAATCTGTGGAAGTTGAGCCGCGCCTTTTAACATTGATGCAGGAGGACGCCCGTTTTTGCAGGCACCTGCATTTGCCGCTGCAGTCAGGCTGCGATAAAATTTTAACGGCCATGCACCGTCCGTACAGTACGGAAAAATTTAAATCGCTTTTGGCAGATATAAAAAATACCGTGCCTGATATTGCCGTAACGACGGATATTATTGTTGGTTTTCCCGGAGAGACGGAAGCTGATTTTGAAGAAACCAGCCGCTTTGCTGCAAGCTGTGGTTTCAGCAAAATGCATATTTTCCCGTTTTCTGCGCGCAAGGGCACTCCTGCCGAAAAATTTGCCGGCGCAGTAACTGAAGCTGTAAAAAAAGAACGTGCCGAAGCACTTGGCAAAATAGATGAAGCCATGCACGCAGAATTTTTGCAGAGTATGGTAGGAAAAACTGCCGAAGTTTTATTTGAACAGCCTACCGGTGATTTTTACGAAGGATTAACCGGCAACTATCAGCGCGTATTTGTAAAAAGCGATGGCCAAAACCTTGGCGGCGAAATTTTGCCTGTTAAAATAACCGCTTTTGACGGGGAAAAACTTTTGGGCGAACTTATAAAATAATTTGCCGGATTTTAAAGGGTTTTTGGTAAATTTGGCGAAATTAATAAAAGTTAATAAATTAACAGCAATCCTTAAACAGCGAGGAGGTAAAAATATGAACGACTGCGTTTTCTGCCGTATAATTTCCGGAGAAATCCCTTCCGAAAGAGTATATGAAGACGATAAAATGATTGTTATCCGCGATGCGGCTCCGGCTGCACCCGTGCATGTGCTGATGATTCCGAAGGAACATACGGAAAATATCGTAGCTGCCGACCCCGAGCTTGTTAAATATATGCTCGGCAAGGTAAAAATGCTTAGCGAAAAACTCGGCGTAAGCGAAAAAGGCTTCCGCATCGTTGTCAATACCGGCGACGAAGGCGGGCAAACCGTCCATCATTTGCATATTCATCTTTTGGGCGGTAAAATGCTCGGCTGGCCTCCGTGCTGATTGACAAACGCCGCACATTAATGTATAATTAGACGGTGAGATTATATGCTTCGGAGTATAACTCAAAGCATATAAATTGTATATACACTTCCCTAAGTGTGTGGAGGGAGGGAGATTAGATGGCAGAAATTAAAGTTGGCAAAAACGAAACTCTTGACAGCGCACTGCGCAGATTTAAAAGAGCTACCCAGAAAGCCGGCATCCTTTCTGAAGTAAGAAAACGCGAACACTACGAAAAACCGAGCGTTCAGCGCAAAAAGAAATCCGAAGCCGCAAGAAAACGTAAATCCAGATAATGGGGGCGCGTGCAGATGTCAATTAAAGATCAGCTGACAGAAGATATGAAACAGGCCATGAAAGCCCACAACAAAGTGGCTTTGGAAACTATCCGCATGGCTCGTGCCAATATCAAAAATGTCGAGATCAATGACAAAAAAGAACTTACTGAAGACGAAGTAATTGCAGTTTTGATGAAAGAAGTTAAGATGCGTCAGGATTCTCTGGCTGAATTTGAGAAAGCCGGACGCACCGATCTTATAGACCAGGCCAAAGCTGAGATTGAAGTGCTGCAAAAGTATCTTCCGGCAGCAATGGAAGATGACGAGCTTGAAGCCCTTGTTAAGGAAGTAATTGCCGAGACGGGCGCAGCCAGCATGAAGGACATGGGCAAGGTAATGCCGAAGGTTATTGCCAAAGCCGGTGGCCGTGCCGATGGCAAACGTATTAATGCCATGGTAAAACAACTTTTACAGTAAGTAAAGCCAATGCTTAATAACAGAGCTTGTAAATGCAGGCTCTGTTATTTTTATGCCCTGAAAAATACGTTTTAAACATATTGCTGGCGATTAATTTTTATAAATTTTGCCTGCTTTGAGAAGCTGTGCCGCGTCAGTTTATGAAAACGCACAAAACAATTAAAAAACTTGCGTAAAACAGCATGGATTTTTATTGTTTGTTTAAAGCAGCCACTTGTGATTTTACGCAAATTTTGCTATATTATATATAGATAGATTGGCGCTTGAGCCGGTCTTGTAATGGAGCAAATTCCCCTGCGGTGTTTTCGTTACATTGCCTTTTAGTTTTGAGCCAACACACTTACCTAGGGAGCCCGGAATTGAGCTCCGCCTATTAAAAACAAGCCCTCTCGAGGGGACTTTTGCGGTAGGCGGGAGGGCACCCACCTGCACATGCAGGTTCAAAACATTGGGCAGGACGGCATTGCGGGGAAATTTTTTTGGAGGAATCATGGATTTATCCCGTGTAGAAATGGTTATCGGCGCTGAAGCCGTACAAAAATTAAATAACGCCAGAGTTGCCGTTATCGGCCTTGGCGGTGTGGGTTCTTACGTAGCAGAAGCTTTGTGCCGCAGCGGTATCGGCAGTTTTGTTATTATGGATAACGATACTGTGGAGCAAAGCAATATCAACCGCCAGTTGCCTGCCCTTACAAGCAGTATCGGCAAATTTAAGGCAGACGTTATGGCGGCGCGCATGCGCGATATTAATCCGCTGTGCCGCATCAGGGTTATTAAGGAGTTTTATAAGCCGGGCGAATTTGAACGGCTTTTTTTAGATGATTTTGATTTTATTGCCGATGCGATTGACAGTACAGAATCAAAAGCAGACCTTTTAAAAGAGGCGTATTCTCATGGCGTTCCCGTAATATCTGCTATGGGCACAGGCAACAAACTGCATCCGGAAATGCTTGAAATTACCGATATAAGCAAAACAAGCGTATGCCCTTTGGCACGCAGCATGCGTAAACGCCTGCGTGAAGCCGGCGTTACGGAAGGCATTACGGTAGTATATTCTCACGAAGAGCCGAAGCATGCGGTGGCTGCAAATGTTCCCGGCAGCATGGTTTTTGTTCCTGCCTGCGCCGGCATGATGATGGCAGCTTACATTGTACAAAAAATTATCGCCAAACAGGATTAAATTATGGACAGCTTATTTGCACAAACAGTAACAAAGCCTTTGGCAGACAGGATGCGGCCGCGGCGTTTAAGCGATTTTGCCGGGCAGGAAAAAGCAGTTGGGCCGGCAAGCCCGCTCAGGCGGATGATTGAACGCGATGCCTTGCAGTCGCTGCTGTTTTACGGGCCTCCGGGCACAGGCAAAACGACACTGGCACATATTATTGCCAACATGACGCAAAGCCGTTTTGTAGCACTTAACGCTGTGGCAAGCGGCGTGCCCGAACTGCGCAAGCTTATAGGCGAAGCGCGTGACGCTCTTTACGGCGGCATGGGGCGCACGATAGTTTTTATTGACGAAATACACCGTTTTAACAAAGCCCAGCAGGATGTACTCTTGCCGTATGTTGAAAACGGCACGGTTATTCTAATCGGCGCGACAACCGAAAATCCGTTTTTTGAAGTTAATGCGCCGCTGTTATCCCGCATGAAAATTATCCGGCTGGAACGGCTTGATAAAAACGCAGTAAAGAAAATTTTGCAAAAAGCGCTTACCGATAAAATAAACGGTTATGGCAGGCAGGAACTTGTCATGACGGATGATGCCATGGAAGCGCTTGCTGATTTTAGCGGCGGCGATGCGCGCATAGCGCTGAATTTATTGGAACAGGTAGAATTTATGCTGCCGGACGGCGTAAAAACCATTGACGGCGCAGTGCTTGAAAATGTAATGGGCGATGCCTTTAAACGCTATGATAAAAAGGGCGACCGCCATTATGATACGGTATCGGCATTTATAAAAAGCATGCGCGGCAGTGATGCTGATGCTGCACTGCATTATCTTGCGGAAATGCTTGAAAGCGGTGAAGATGTACGTTTTATTGCTAGGCGCATTGTAATATGCGCGGCAGAAGATGTTGGCAATGCCGACCCGATGGCGCTGGTTGTGGCAAACGCGGCGGCGCAGGCAGCGCATTTTATAGGCCTGCCGGAAGCGCAGCTTCCTTTGGCGCAGGCAGTATGCTATATTGCTAATGCCCCTAAAAGCAATGCCTGCTGCATGGGTATTTTTAATGCCAGGGCAGATGCCAAAGCAACGCACAGCACAGTGCCGCAGCATTTGCGCGATGCTCATTACCCCGGCGCCAAAGTGCTGGGGCATGGCGCAGGTTATAAATATCCGCATGATTATCCCGGCGGCTGGGTACAGCAGCAATATATGCCGGATGAACTGGCAGGCAGAAAATATTATTTTCCGAAAAACATCGGTGCGGAAAAAGCACTGCATGATAAAGAATAAGGTATTGCATTTAAGGTGCAATGCCTTATTTTTATTTGCCGGACACGCGCTTTCAGTACTGTTAATACATTATTTAACATTATGTTTTTGCAATTTGACAATTTTGAAGTTATAATATAAACTATCAAAGTGTTTTTAAATGAAGGAGTTTTTATGCAAGGATTAATCAGCAGCGTTAAACACGGCAGCCTTGCGCAGGCAGCGGGCATTAAAGCCGGCGAAAGCCTGCTTGCGGTTAACGGCAGCAGTGTACGCGATATTATAGATTTAAGTTTTTTGCTGGCAGATGAAATAGTTACCCTTACAGTAGCTGATGCTGCCGGTGCTGAACGCAAAGTAACCATTGAAAAAAATATAGATGAAGATTTGGGGCTGGAGTTTGAAAGCGCAGTTTTTGACAAGGTAAGCACTTGTTACAATAAATGCGTATTCTGCTTTGTAGACCAGATGATACCGGGCATGCGCAAGGGGCTTTATGTGCGTGATGACGATTACCGCCTGTCTTTTTTATACGGCAACTTTATTACCCTTACCAATATGAAAGATGAGGACTTTGACCGTATTATAAAAACGCACCTTTCGCCGCTGTATGTTTCTGTACACGCAACTGACCCGGAAGTGCGCTGCGCCATGATGAAAAACCGCTTTGCCGGTGAGCTTATGGATAAGCTGCACCGCCTGTTTGAAGCAGGCATTACCGTGCATACGCAAATTGTGTGCTGCCCGGGTTATAATGACGGCGAAGTTTTGAAACGTACTTATGCCGATTTGCGCGCACTTGCGCCAATGGTGGAAACAATGGCCGTTGTGCCGGTTGGCCTTACCAAAAACCGTGCGCATTTAACGCCGCTGCGCCTGTTTACGCCGGAAGAAGCGCGTGAAATTGTAACAATGGTTACCGAATGGCAGAAAGAATGCCGCCAAAGCCTTGGCAAATCTTTTGTATATCTTGGCGATGAGTTTTATATTCTGGCAGGCATGCCGCTGCCGCAGGCAGAATGGTATGACGGCTTCCCGCAGCTTGAAAACGGCATCGGCTTAAGCCGCAATTTTTTGGAAGAATGGCAGAACGCAGCCCAGATAGCGCCGCTTAAAGGCAGTGTAAACAGCGTTATACCGGTCGGTACCAGTGCTTATAAGGTTTTGCTGCCGCTTATTGAAGGCTTTAATGCTAAAACCGGTATGCAACACAGGCTTGTTGCAGTGGAAAATGAGTTTTTCGGCAACACGGTTAACGTAACCGGTCTTTTGTGCGGGCAGGATATTTTAAACGCTGTTAAAGGCGCGGAAAGCATTATTTTGCCGGAAGTTGTACTAAACAGCGACGATTTATTTTTGGATGATATGAGTTACGCAGAGTTTTGCAAAAACTGCGGCGCACCGGTTCACCGTGCGGCTGCGGCAGGCGATTTGTACAAACTTCTGCAAAGATAGGGTGGCAGTATGAAGGGGTACGGAAAATTACAGGTTTATACAGGCGACGGCAAGGGAAAAACCAGTGCCGCGCTTGGCGTTGCCTTTAGGGCGTGCGCGCGCGGGGCGCGTGTTTTAATGCTTGCCTTTTTAAAAGATGACCCTGATTACAGCGAAGCCATTGGCGCACATCTTCTGCCCGGCTTTACACTGAAGCAGGTTGGGCGTGATGTTTTCGTAAATTTCAAAAATCCCGATAAAATAGACTTGGATATGGCGCGCAACGGCTGGGAACAGGGCAAAGATGCCATTATAAATAACAGCGCCGATATTATTATTCTTGATGAAATTAACATAGTATTACAGACTGGCATGCTGCCGGTGGATGAAGTGGTTGATTTTCTTTCCGCGCATAAGGGCGGGACAGAAATTATCTGTACCGGTCGCGGTGCGCCGCAAAAACTTTGCGCTATAGCCGACCTTGTTACGGATATGAAGGAAGTTAAGCACTATTTCCATTTGGGTACAGCATCCAGAGCAGGCATAGATTTTTAGAGAGTGAGGTTAAGACAGTGAGTAAACCGATAGTTGCCATTGTTGGCAGGCCTAATGTTGGCAAATCGACTTTGTTTAATATTTTTGCAAACAGCCGCATTTCCATTGTTGAAGATACGCCGGGCGTAACGCGCGACCGTCTGTACGCTGAAGGCGACTGGCTGGATAATCAGTTTATGATGGTTGATACCGGCGGTATCGAAATTATGAACAGCGATGCCATTGCCGTATCTATCCGTCAGCAGGCGGAAATTGCCATTAAAGAGGCAGACGTTATTTTGTTTGTCTGCGATGCGCGCAGCGGTATTGTGCAGGAAGATGCCGAAGTGGCAAAAATTCTGCGCAAAAGCGGCAAACCTATTGTACTTGCGGTAAATAAAGCCGATTCTCCGAAACAGGAATTAAATGTTTATGAGTTTTATAACCTTGGTTTGGGCGAGCCGCTGCCGATTTCTGCGGCCAACCATCTGGGCATTGGCGATTTATTGGATGCCGTTGTTGCCAAATTCCCTACAAACAAGGCAGGTTTGTTTGATAACGACGAAGACCAGATTAAAGTTGCCCTTATCGGCCGCCCTAATGTTGGCAAATCTTCCATTTTTAATTCGCTGGTAGGGCAGGAACGCAGCATTGTCAGTGATGTTGCCGGTACTACTCGTGATGCTATTGATACTCCGGTTGTGCGCGATGGGCAGAAATATTTGTTTATTGATACGGCCGGTATGCGCCGCAAAGGCAAAATTGACGAGCCGATTGAAAAATACAGCATTATCCGCAGCCTGCGCGCCGTTGACCGCAGCGACGTTGTGCTGATGGTTATTGACGCTGTGGACGGCGTAACGGAGCAGGATAAAAAAATTGCCGGTTATGCTCATGAAGCTGGTAAGGGCATTGTTATTGTAGTTAATAAATGGGATGCTTACGAAAAAGATGAAACCAGCACCCTGCGTTATACAGAAACTTTGCGCAAAGAGCTTATTTTTATGCAGTATGCGCCGGTTGTGTTTGTATCTGCGCTTACCAAGCAGCGCATTCACCGCTTGCCGGAAGTTATTAACTATGTTGCCGAACAAAACGCCATGCGTGTTGCAACAAGCGTGCTGAACCAGGTTATTGCCGATGCCGTTGCGGTTAACCCGCCGCCGACCGATAAAGGCCAGCGCCTTAAAATTCTGTATGCAACGCAGGTTAAAATTAAACCGCCTACGTTTGTTATTTTTGTTAATGAACCGGAAATCATGCATTTTTCCTATCAGCGTTATCTGGAAAACAAACTGCGTGAGGCATTCGGTTTTGAAGGCACGCCGCTGACGATGATAATCCGCGGCAAAAAAGAAGACGAATAGAGGCTGGGTAAATGGATATAATGATGTTTGCATTATGGTTTGCCGTTGGGTTTGTTTGCGGCTCTGTTCCTTCGGGGCTGTGGCTTGTTAAGGCTGTTCACGGCATTGATATACGCCAGTACGGCAGCAAAAATATCGGCAGCACCAATGTTTTCCGCACTGTTGGCGGCAAAACGGCGGCGCTGGTGCTTTTGTGCGATGCCGGCAAGGGCATTATAGCAGCTTACCTTGCACAAACCCTTACGGGCGATATGTACGTTGTGCTGTTTGCGGCTATCGGCGCGCTTTTGGGTCATAATTATTCACTGTTCCTCGGTTTTAAAGGCGGACGCGGCGTAGCTACTGGGCTTGGGCTTTTAATCTTTTTAATGCCCAAAGTAAGCGGCGTATGCTTTTTGGTATGGCTTGCCATTGTTCTTACAACACGCTATGTATCGCTTGGAAGCTGCGTCGGTGCGTTATGCGCTCCGTTTTTGGCGTGGTATTTTGGATATCCGCTGCCGGTGCTGATATTTGCCGGCATAGCGGCGGCGTTTGTAATTATCCGCCACAAGGATAACATTAAACGCCTTTTAAATGGCACTGAAAGTAAAATCCGCCAGGGACATGCGGAAGATTTAAAAAAATAAAATTAACGGCACATTCTGCTATAAATGGCAGAATGTGTTTTATTTTTAGAATTATAAGAAAATTACAGTAAAATTATAAAAACATATGGCTTTTACCACGAAACAGTGTTATAATATGTCTATAAGTATGCAGTAAAAAATATTTTAGGGAGATGATTTCATGTCAGAAAAATCTACATTCTATCTTGTGAGAGAGGAAATTCTGCCAGAAGCAATTAAGAAAACCATTAAGGTTAAGGAAATTTTAAAACGCGGCGAAATCAGAACCATTAATGAGGCCGTTGAAAAAATGGGTCTGAGCCGCAGCGCTTATTACAAATATAAAGATTATGTATTTCCGTTTTATGAAGCAAGCAAAGAAAAAATTATTACCCTTTCTCTGCTGCTCGAACACAAACCGGGCGTGCTTTCCCGCGTGCTGAACACCGTAGCAGGCGATAGCGGCAGCATTATGAGCATTAATCAGGGCATTCCTTTGCAGGGAGTAGCCAATACCACTATTTCCATTGAAACCAAAAATCTTACGGTTGATTTGGAAGCGCTGCTTGATAAACTGCGCATGATTGACGGCGTAAAACGCCTTGAAGTTTTGGGCCAGGTTTAATAAGCCTGACGTTTGAGTTCGGGGGGAGCAGTTTGAAAGAATGTATTAATGTAGGCCTTTTGGGCGCGGGCACTGTTGCTGGCGGCGTTATGCATGTGCTGGAAAATAACAGTGCCGAAATTGCCAAAAAGGCAGGCTGCAAAATAGAAATAAAAAAAGTTTTAGTGCGTAATAAGGAAAAAGCGGCGCAAATCAGCAAAAAATATGCTGTTGCGGATAATTTTGAGGATATTGTAAACGACCCGGAAATAGATATTGTTGTAGAACTTATCGGGCGTGAGCATCCAGCCAAGGAATACATTGCCGCAGCTTTGGAACATGGCAAAAATGTAGTAACTGCCAATAAGGATGTGCTTGCCAGATACGGCAAAGAGCTGTTTCCGCTGGCAGAAACCCATAATGTTGATTTTATGTTTGAAGGCGCGGTAGGCGGCGGCATACCTATTATCCGCCCGTTAAAATCGTGCCTGGCGGCAAACCGTATTACCTCCGTTATGGGCATTGTAAACGGAACTACCAATTACATGCTTACCAAAATGCTGCACGATAACATGGATTATGATGAGGTGCTGCGTGAGGCACAGGAAAAAGGCTATGCCGAATCTGACCCGACGGCTGATGTAGGCGGGCTTGATGCCGCACGCAAACTGGTAATACTGGCTTCCATAGCGTTTAATACGCGCATCAGCCTTGATGATGTGATGGTATCGGGCATTGAAAGTTTAAAACTGTGCGATATTGATTACGCCAAAGAACTTGGCTATACCATTAAACTGCTTGCCATTGCCAAACATGATGAAGAAAAGGGCATTACCGTATGCGTAAGGCCTACCATGCTGCCGGTAAGCCATCCGCTGGCAGGCGTGAACGATGTGTTTAACGCCGTGTTTGTGGAAGGCGATGCACTGGGCGAAGCTATGTTTATGGGGCGCGGAGCAGGCGGGCTGCCTACAGCAAGCGCCGTTTGCGGCGATATTATCGACGTTGCCCGCAATATGGTGCATCAATCTACCGGGCGCATTAACTGCACCTGCTTTGATGAAAAGCATTTGTGCAAGCTCGAAGATATGCTTTCGCCGTTTTATATCCGTTTGCACGTTGCAGACAGGCCGGGCGTGCTGGCAGCGATAGCCGCAGCTTTTGCCGCACAAAACGTAGGGCTTAAAAAAGTTATCCAAAAACAAATGGTAGGCGACAAGATTGCAGAACTTGTGGTAATTACCTATCATGTTTCGGAACTTGATATGCAGATGGCAGTGCAGACTTTAAAAGGCCTGCCTGTTATTAAAGAAGTTTGCAGCGTCATCCATGTAGAAGACGACAGCGTGGAGTAAGGACATGAGGAGTTTTGTAAAGGTTATTGTGCCTGCAACTTCGGCAAACTGCGGGCCGGGGTTTGATGTGTTGGGCGCAGCCTGCAATTTATACAACGAATTTACTTATGAACTTACAAAACGCGGTTTTGAACTTGAAGTAACCGGCGAAGGCAGCGGGCGGCTGCACGCCAGCGGTAAAAATCTGGCGTTTGCCTCGTTTTTCCGTTTGTGGAACGAACTTACAGACCGCCGCTATACCGGTTTAAAAGTTACCATGCATAACCGCATCCCGCTTTCGCGCGGGCTTGGCAGCAGCAGCACCGCCATAGTGGCAGGGCTGATGGCAGCCAATTATTTAACCGGCAATACTTTAACCAAACAGCAGCTTGTAAATTATGCTACGGAAATTGAAGGCCATCCAGATAACGTAGCGCCGGCGCTTTTGGGCGGTTTTACCGTAAGTTATATGGCCTACGGCAAAGCAAACAGCCTGCGCTTTATACCGGCGCGTGAACTTCGTTTTGTGGCCTGCGTTCCGTCGGAGCCGCTTTCTACAGCTAAAGCGCGTCAGGCGATACCGGAAACTGTAAGCCACAAGGATGCTGTATTTAATGCCGGGCGCAGCGCGCTTTTGGTAAGCACGCTGTTAACTGGAGAATACCAGTATCTGCCGGATGCACTGGAAGATAAACTGCACCAGCCTTACCGCATGCCGCTTATTAACGGCACGCAGGCTGTGTTTAAAGCAGCAAAAAATGCCGGCGCTTACGGCGCAATTATCAGCGGCGCGGGTTCTACCTTAATGGCTTATGCCAGCCCGAAGGCAGACTGCGGCAAAATTGGGCTTGCCATGCAGCAAGCTTTTGAAAAAGCAGGCCAGCAGGCAGTGTACCATGTTTTAAAACTTGATACCGAAGGCGCAAGAACAGTTGATAATTAATGCTTGACAATTAGCTTTTAGTTGTTTATAATATTACTTGTGTTTCGGGGCGTGGCTCAGCTTGGTAGAGCGCTTCCTTGGGGTGGAAGAGGTCGTGGGTTCGAATCCCGCCGCTCCGACCATTCCGAAACAAATGCCTTTACGGGAAATCCCCGTGAAGGCTTTTTTATATCCTGCCAAAAGGGGTGCAAGTTATGATTCGCAGCGTAAAACTAATCTGTGCTGAATGCGGCGAAACCTTTACGCCGGAAGGCGGCGTTTTGTATTATAAAGATAATTACATTAACAACACCGTAAAAGAGGCAAAATTCATCTGCCCGGCGTGCATACAAAAATGGCACGATAAATGGCAGATTAAAAACGCCGAATTTCATGATGTTGATTATGTAATGACTGTTACCATTGAACTTGCCGACGGCACAGTTTACGAAGATTTGGACTGTACGCCTATGGATGGCAGCGTTGTGGTGGGCATGGATGTTCCGCCCGAGGCGCAGAAAAAATTATATGAGTTTTACCGTGAGTGGGATTTGCAGCGCAAGCGCGATGTGCTTAAATACTGCACCTTTAAAGATGAATTTATGCGTACTTCGTTCAGCTGCGAAACTTACGGCGGCGAAAAATACGAGGACGTTGCCTTTAGGGTAAACATTAAGGGCATTATGGAAACGGCAGTGCCGGTGCCCGATTATATTTTGAAACAGATTATTGATGCTTACAGCATTTACGAATTGCAAAACAGGGATTAACGGAGGAAACAATGCAGGAATTACTTGAAAAGATTGAAAAAAGGCGTACTTTTGCTATTATTTCGCACCCTGACGCCGGTAAAACTACTTTGACGGAAAAACTTTTGCTGTACGGCGGCGCCATTCACCTTGCCGGTACGGTAAAGGCGCGTAAATCCAACCGTCACGCAGTTTCTGACTGGATGGAAATTGAAAAGCAGCGCGGTATTTCCGTTACCAGTTCCGTTTTGCAGTTTGATTATGACGGCTACCGCGTGAACATTCTTGATACGCCCGGCCATCAGGATTTCTCGGAAGATACTTACCGTACGTTAATGGCTGCCGACAGCGCCGTAATGCTTATCGACTGCGCCAAAGGCGTGGAACCGCAGACCAAAAAGCTGTTCTGGGTTTGCCACCGCCGCCTGCCGGTATTTACCTTTGTCAACAAACTTGACCGTTACGGCCGCGACCCGTTTGATTTGATGGACGAAATTGAGCAGGTGCTCGGCATCCGCGCTTACCCGATTAACTGGCCTATCGGTATCGATGGTAACTATATCGGCGTTTATGACCGCGTTAAAAACCAGATTGAACTTTTTGAAAATGACAGCAGCCATGGTTCTAAAATTTTAAAATCCACCACGGGCAGCCTTGATGACCCGGAAATTATTGAAGCCATTGGCGAAGATTTGTACAATAAACTGTGTGAAGATATTGAACTTTTGGACCTCGCCGGTGATGAGTTCGATATGGAAAAGGTAAACCGCGGCGAACTTACGCCGATGTTCTTCGGCAGCGCCATGACCAACTTCGGCGTGCGCAGCTTTTTGGAAAAATTCCTGGAACTTTCTCCGAAGCCGCAGCCGCGTATTCTGCAAAACGGCGATTTAATCAATCCGGACAACGAACTGTTCAGCGCGTTTGTATTTAAAATTCAGGCTAACATGAACCCGGCACACCGCGACCGCATCGCCTTTATGCGCATTTGCAGCGGCGTGTTCAAAAAGGGCATGCAGGTTTACCACATGCAGGGCGGCAAGCCGGTTAAACTGGCACAGCCGCAGCAGTTCCTTGCGCAGGAACGTACTATTGTTGAAGAAGCCTACCCGGGCGACATTATCGGTATTTTCGACCCCGGCATCTTCGGCATTGGCGATTCTTTGAGCGATGAAAAACTGAAAATCCAGTTTGAGGATTTCCCTGTATTCCCGCCGGAAATTTTCGCCCGCGTGCAGCCGAAAGATTCCTTAAAACGCAAACAGTTTGAAAAAGGCATTGTGCAGCTTGCGCAGGAAGGCGCCATTCAGGTGTTCCGCCAAAAAGATTTGGGCATAGAAAGTTTCATTGTAGGCGTGGTTGGTTCCCTGCAGCTTGAAGTTTTGGAATACCGCCTGCTGAACGAATACAGCGCCCAGCTTTTAATGAACCAGCTTGGCTACAGCGTTGCGCGCTGGGTATATGCCGAAAACGAAAAAGATATTGAAAACCTTAAAGGCCTTGATAACGGCATGCTGGTTTACGATAAAAAAGACCGCCCGGTAATACTGGTCAACAACGAATGGGCGCTGAACTGGATTTTGGACCGCAACCCCAATTTACAGTTCTTAACCGTTCCTTCTGATGTAGCGAAGATTTAAAGGATAAAGCCATGGAAAAAATAAAACCGTTTTATGTGCTTGATGTTCCCGTATATCCATATACAATGGACGGAGCCGTCAACTTTTTAAATTCACAAATCAAAAATAAAAAGCAAACCTTTGTAGTTACCGCCAATGCGGAAATTATTATGATGTGCCAAAAGGACGAGGCATACAAAAAAATTGTTTGCCAAAACGCCGATTTGGTACTTGCCGACGGTGCGGGCACGGTATGGGCAGGGCGCAAACTCGGTCATAACGTGCCGGAACGCGTTGCAGGCTGCGATTTATTTGTGGAACTTGCCAAACTGGCTGCCAAAAAAGATTACAAGGTATTTTTCTTTGGCGCGGCTCCCGGCATTGCCGAAGCGGCAAGGGATAAACTGCTTGCCATGGTGCCGGGGCTGAAAGTGGCAGGCTGCCGCAACGGTTATTTTAAAGAAGAAGAAAATGAAGAAATAATTGCCGAAATTAACGGCAGTGGGGCAGAGATGCTTTTTATTGCGCTGGGCGCGCCGAAGCAGGAAAACTGGCTGGCAAAATACCGCGCACAGCTTAAACCGCAGATTTTAATGGGTGTTGGCGGCAGTTTTGACGTTTTGGCAGGCAAAATGGACCGTGCGCCGCTGTGGATGCAGAAAGCATCGCTTGAATGGCTGTTCCGTCTGTATAAACAGCCCAGCCGCATCGGCAGAATGATGGTGCTGCCGCAATTTGTGATTAAAGTGTTACAAAGTAAATAATAAGGTAGACAAAAAGAGCTGCCTATACTATAATAATATGATGAACAAATGATGTTTATCATATTATTTTTTTGTGGATTTACAGAAAGGAGCAGCAATGACAATAGTAAAAGATGGTTACCCGTTTATACTGGGCGCTTTGGCCGTTGCTTTGGCAGTCTGGTACTGGGCAGGTATCGTTTGGTGTATTCCCTTCTTTGTTTTAGCAGCGTATTTTGCCTACTTTTTCCGTAATCCAAACCGCGCTACCGAGCAGGATGGTTCAATAATTTATTCACCGGCTGATGGTACTGTTATGGCGGTTGAGGATTTTTTCGATGAGGAATACCTTAACGAAGACGCCGTTAAGGTTACTATTTTCCTTTCTGTTTTTAACGTACATGTCAACCGCAGCCCTGTAAGCGGCGAAATAAAATATCAGCGTTATACCTGCGGCCAGTTTGTTCCCGCTTATGAAAAAAACGCTTCGTTTGAAAACGAGCGCCATGCCATCGGCGTGCAGAACGATAAAATGAAAGTGCTGATTATTCAGGTGGCAGGCCTTTTAGCGCGCCGCATTGTTTCGTGGGTAAGCGTTGGGCATAAGCTCAGCCAGGGTGAATGCTACGGCATGATTAAATTCGGTTCCAGCACAGAGCTGGTGCTGCCTAAAAATGTAGAAGTTCTTGTTAAAAAAGGAGATGCCGTCACCGGCGGTAAATCCATTATCGGGAGGGTTTTGGACTAATGGAATACCGTCGTATAATACCTAACAGTATCAGCGGTACAAACTTGATTTTAGGCGTTCTTTCTATTTTTGAATCTGTTGCCGGTAACTTCGATTTGGCGGCAATTTACATTATCGCTTCCGTGGCAGTTGATGCCTGCGACGGGCGTGCGGCAAGGGCTTTGGGCGTTGCCGGCAAGTTCGGCGTTGAAATGGATTCGCTCTGCGATGTATGTTCCTTCGGCGTTGCTCCTGCCGTAATGATGTATTATTACGGCTTAACCGATTTCGGCATCTGGGGCCAGCTTATTGCAGCATTGTTCCCGGTGTGGGGAGCAATGCGCCTGGCGCGTTTTAACATCAATGCCGATGTTATCCACGGTTATTTTCAGGGCATGCCCATTCCGGGCGGCGCGTGCGTACTTTGCACGTTTGTGCTTGCAGGTTACGATGTTCCGCAAACCTACATTGCAGTGCTTACCTTTGCTATCGGCTGCCTTTTGTATACCTCCATCCGTTATCCGGATTTTAAAGGCAAGGGCAACCCGCTTTTTAAACTTCCGGTTATTATCGGTCTTGCCATTGGCGCTTGCATTTTCTATCTGCGCCCCGAAGGCTGGCCGTTTGTAATTATGTTTACCTACACAATTATCGGTATCATCAATGCGGTTTATGTTAAACTGTTTAACAAACAGTATTAGTGCAAAGCGAGGAGCCTTTTTATGACGACGTATTTTGATATAATTATGATTCCTCTCCAGCTCTTAATCGTATTTTTTACCATTTATTATTTTACGCTTTCTTTCTTTGGGCTGGTTTACCGTAAAAAAGATAAAAAGGTTTATGAAGAAAAGCATACTTTCGCCATGGTTGTCTGCGCGCATAACGAAGAACGCGTAATCGGCTCCCTGGTAGAAAACCTGCATTTACTAAATTATTCTGACAAACTATATGATATTTTTGTTGTTGCCGACAACTGCACGGATAAAACGGCAGAAGTGGCGCGTAAAGCCGGTGCTCAGGTTCATGAACGTTTTAACGATACCGAAAAGGGCAAAGGCTATGCTATGGACTGGATGTTCAACCGCATTTTTAAAATGGAACGCCAGTATGATGCAGTTTGCGTGTTTGATGCCGATAACCTTGTGCATCCGGACTTTTTAAAAGAAATGAACAGCCGCCTTTGCAACGGCGAACGCTTAATACAGGGTTATCTTGATTCCAAAAATCCTAACGATACCTGGATTTCCGGTACATTCTCCATTGCATTCTGGGTTATTAACCATGTATACCATCTGGCAAAATACAATATCGGTTTATCAAGCTGCCTTGGCGGCACCGGCATGTGCATTTCCACCGATATTCTGCGCCGCTATGGCTGGGGCGCAACCTGCCTGACGGAAGATATGGAATTTACCATGAAGGCAATTCTTGAAGGCATTCCTACAACATGGGCGCATGATGCCATTGTTTATGACGAAAAGCCGCTGACTTTTATGCAGTCGTGGAATCAGCGCAAACGCTGGGCGCAGGGCCAGTTTGATGTTGGCAGCCGTTATATAGGCAAACTGTTCAAACGCGGCATTAAAGAACATAACCCGATTATGCTTGATGCCATTCTCCACTTGTTCCAGCCTTACTTTTTACTGCTTTCAACGTTCTATGTAATTTGCAGCTACATTTATATGTACTATCCGTTCTATACCAATGTGCTGTATTCCATCTTGCCGATAGAAGTATGGACTCTTATCGGCGTAGGGCAGTATGTGTTCCCGGTTATTGTTCTGTGGAAAATACGCGCCTCGCTTAAATCGTGGTTTTATCTTTTGCTGTATCCGCTGTTTATTTACAGCTGGATTCCCATTACTTTCCTGGGCTTCCTGCACAGGCATGACCACGAATGGAGCCATACGCTTCATACCCGCAACATTAAGTTCGACGAAGTGTTGATACCTAAAAATGCAGAGTTTGGCCCCAAACAGGTGGTATTCCCAAAAAAGTAGTAAACGCCCAACCGGGCGATAAACCTGACGAAACGCAAAAACAAAATAACAAATTATAGTAAAATCCCTGTACTTTTGGTGCAGGGATTTTCTTTAAAAATTTTTAAAATTTTTTTGAAAAAAGGCTTGCATTTTTGATTAAACTATATTATAATAACTCTTGTGTTCAGGAGAGATGAACACAAGGTAACTCCGGGATAGTGTAATGGTAGCACAAATGACTCTGGATCATTTTGTCTGGGTTCGAGTCCTAGTCCCGGAGCCATTTTTTTACGGCGCTATGGTCAAGAGGCTAAGACGTCGCCCTCTCAAGGCGAAATCACGGGTTCGATTCCCGTTAGCGCTACCAAATGGCTAGCTAATTGAATATTAACATAGAACCTTCAAAAACGTTTGTTTTGAAGGCTTTTTTATTTTATTTATTAATTTACCCCATAAGCAAATGCTTGTGGGGTTTAATTTTTATATATTTAAATTTAGTGTCTTTTTGTTACAGCAAGTTAATTTCAGGCAACATTCTCTTTTAAATTTTTTAACGCCTGCTTATGGTGCTTGGAAACCATAGCAGGCGTTATTTTTAATTTGGCGGCAATTTCTTTGCCGCTGTAACCATCAAAGTACAAGGCTTTAATGGTATTTCTTTGTTTTTCGGTAAGTTTCTTTAGCGCAAGTTTTAATAAAATGGCAAGTTCCTCACGTTCAATTACGTTATCTGCAAGTGCAGGCACATCTTCATCACCGGCAGGCAGGGGAGCGGCATGTTTTTCTTCCTTCCAAACTTTACGCATGGCATCGTACAGGGCATAATGAATTCTGCACCTAACATAACCTGCAAAGTGCGTAAAATCCGCACCGTTGTAATTTAAAACAAGTTCTATAAATTTTAAACGTGCTAAACTCAAGCCTTCTTCAAAGCCTAATCCCTTATAAAAAATCTCACGCTTCATCTCGCGGCGGAACAGAGGCTCATAAAAAATGCAAAGCTTTTCCAAAGTAGCCTTATCGCCGTTTTGCGCGGCAGTGACTAATTGCTGTGTTAAGGCAGCCTGCGCCTCGTAATCGGTTGGCATTTTAACGGCGCTGGCATTTTTGCCAAAGGCGTTAAAACTGGGCGGGTGCTCGCTTTTGGCACCTGCAAAATGGTTCACAGTATTCAATTTTTCGTTGTTGTACATAGTTATGTACCTCCTTAAAAATTAATTTTTAACCTGCTTTTGCGGTGCGCACCCAAAAAAGCGGCGAAAACTATAATAGCAAAAACCAAAGCCAAAAAACAAGACTGTTTTTGTAAAATTTTTTATGTTACATTAAAAGGTTTTAACAGAAAACGATTCAGCGCTCTGTCAAAAACTCTAGCCTGCGAAAGCAAAGTCTGTTACCACAAGACCGGAAAAAGTTAGACATACGCAAGCTGAAATGTCTTGCGGGGGGGTAAATGTATGGTATAATTTCAATACTGATTAATTTGCTTTAATGGCAGAAAGGAAAGAGGATTTTTTATGAAGCGCAAAAATTTAGAAAAAGCGATTGTGTTGGGATTAGTTTTAAGTGCCGGTGTGTATGGTACGGCATGGGCTGAAGATACTCAAAGTAGTGGATTGTGGACTGATGCAAACAAAGAGGTTGAAGCTGGAGATAATTTAGTTATTACTGCTGATGGTATTGGTGCTGGTTATGAAGGAACTATTAATGTTATTGATGGTAATTTAACTATTAATGCAGGCTCTAATGGTGTTGCAAGTGGTTGGATTAAAGATGCTCAAGTAAATATTTTGGCTAATAATATTGCTATAACTTCAGGTGCTAATGGTATTTTTACAGCTACTGAAGATGGTGGCAGTGGCAATGTAACAATAGGTTCTGAAAATAGAAAAATCAACAGTTTAAATATTAATGCTACTGGACAAGGCATCGATAATAAAAACGGCAATGTTTATATTTATGGTAAAGATAATAGTGAGATTGTTATTTCTGCTAATAACAATGGTAAATTTGATTGGAAACATTTATCTTATCAATCAGCTTTAAATAATGGATGTGATGGCGAAGTTATTGTTAATGGTGGTTCAATTTTTTTAACAACTGGCGTAAGTGAAAAGGATTTCTTTGGAATTAAACAAAATGTATATGGCGATGGTATTACTAATTCTAGTGGTATTACGGTATTAAATTCTGATAAAGTTACAATGCAAGTAACTGAAGATGGTATAGAAAATAAAAATGGTACTGTTGATTTAAATACTAATGGTACAAACATAATTAATGCAGATAAAAATGCTGTTTATGCGAATGGTTCCGGTACTATAAATATAAATGCAACTAAAGATAGTAATACAAATAATGGTATTAGTACATTAAAAGATTATTATAATTATAACAATAACTTATATGGCGATTTAAATGGCATCAAATCCATTTCTACTGGTACAACTAATATTATAGCTGATAATAATAACAATATTAGTGGTAAAGAAAATGGTATTTATACAACTGGTAAAGGTTTAATAAATGTTGAAGCAGAAGCTATTAATAATATTAACAGCGATATTGTTAATGAAGATGGTTATGGTATCATTTATGCCATTAATGCTGAAAAAGGTACAGTTAATTTAAAAGCAGGACTTTTAAATACTATATATGGTGCTGTCTATGCAAGCTCTAAAGATGCTAACGTAAATATTAAAAACCTTAATGAAGGTTTTGATTCAGAAAATTACGTTTACTCCGCTGCTGTTATTGAAAATGCAGGCGACCTTGACACATCAGTTGGAAGTAAATTTGAAGGTAAGCAAGTTACATCTGCATTATATGCTGAAAATGGTGCCAACATTGAATTAAATGGTGAAAACCATATTGGTACTTGGGCTGATTATAACGATGACGATACTCTTGAACGTACTGTTTGGGCATATGAAGAAGGTTCTGTTAATATTACAGGTGCTTCGGATATAAGAACAAATAATTATGAGTTAAGCCCTAAAAGTGCTGACGTGGCTGTTGCTGCCGGTACGGCAACAGGATTGACTGAAGATATGGTTAATAATTTTAGTGGCACAAGAGCTGAAGTAAACATTAATTATAGCGATTTTGCTGGTGGCGGAAGAAGTCATATTCAAGGCGATATTCTTGCTGCTTATGCCGGTGAAGTAAATGTAAATCCGCTTGCAGAAAATAGCAGGGCTGAAAATAATGCAGGCATTAATATTACAGGCAACCTGCTTGCAGGTAACAACGGCATTTTAAATGTCAATATTGGGAAAAATGGTGTTTTAAGCGGACGTGCCGATGATTACGGCGATGCCGGTGTTGTAGAAAACAGTGGGCATGGAGAAACATTCTATGACCCTGCTTTCAGCAGTGATATTTATAAAGGCGGCGACATTACGCTTACCATGGGTGATGGAAGCAAGTGGAACGTACAGGGGCAAAGCTGGATTACAACACTTAACACTGACGGCAAGGTAACAATAGATTTAACTAATGTAGCAGATGAATATAAAAATTATGATTCGCATGCTTTAACTATCCGTAATTTAAATGGTAATGCGGATATAAAAATGGATCTTGACGGCGACAGAAGCGCCAGTGATATGCTGTATATCGGCAAAGGCAACGGTGAATATAATATTGAGCTTGAAAACCTTGTAACTGTTGATGATATGTATGCAGATGGTGAGGGTTATAAATTCAGCGGTTTGCGTTTTGCTACTGTTGGTATGGGTTCTGATGTTAAATTTAATGTAACCGCTAAAGACCAGGGCTTTAATAACGTTACCTATATAGTTGATACTGACGTTTATAATTCCGAGGAAAGCAAACATGAAAATGATGCTTATAACGGCGGAAGCCTTAGCGATGAAAAGCCTGGCAACGACTTGGTTGAAAATATGCTTGAAGAAGCAGAGCAATCTAAAGCAAATGAAGCAATGCTGCTTGCCGCTGAGGATGAACCGGTGAATGATAACGAAACTCAGCATCTCAATTATAAATTGGTTGATATGGTAAGTGATGGGCTTACCGATGCAGGCAAAACCATGCTGAATATGAGCCGCGCCAACTACAGCAATGCCATTTATATGGATAGATTAAACAAACGTCTTGGTGAAGCACGTTATATTAATGATGACCCGGAAGAAGACGAGGGCATGTGGGTACGTATTCGTCATGACCGCATTGGCAAGGAAGACGCCTTCCGCAGCCAGAACACCATGTATGAACTCGGCTATGATAAACGCCAGGAATGCGACAACGGCAAACGCCGCGTAGGCTTTGCTATTGACTATATGCACGGTGATACCGGTTACAGCGATATTGCAGGCAAAGGCGAAATTGACCGTTACGGCTTATGGCTGTATGACACATGGACAGGCAACAAAGGGCATTATGTAGATTACGTTGCTAAATGGGGACACCTGGATAACGAATTTGAAGTATACAATATGGGCGACGGCAAAAAAGTAACCGGCGATTACAGCAACAATGTATTCAGCGTAAGCGCAGAATACGGACGTAAAAAAGATATGGGCAATGACTGGTATATTGAACCGCAGGCACAGCTGCAATTAGCGCGTGTAACCGGTGCAAATTACACCACCAGCCAAAATACCAAAGTAAGCGTAGACGGTATTAACAGCTTAATAGGGCGTGCAGGCTTCCGCATTGGCAAGGACTTTGGCGAAGAAAAACAAAGCACTCTGTACTTTAAAGCAGACGTACTGCACGAATTCTTGGGCGACCAGACCATCCGTGCGCTGGACGGAACAACCGGCGGGCAGTGGCAGAGCGTTGATTATAAAAACAAGGGTACATGGTACGATATTGGTATCGGATATGCGGCAATGTTAAGCCAGAGCACTTATGCTTTCATTGATTTGGAACAATCTTTCGGCAATGATAATGATGATACTTATCAAATTAACGCCGGTGTACGCTGGACGTTTTAATTAAAAACAAAAGGGAGCATTGCTCCCTTTTGTTTTTAGGAATATTTTAATATTAAATTATAGAGTTGGAATATTTTTGTTTTTGAGGTTACGTCTTTGCATATACATTACGCTTTTTAAGTTATGACATTCTCATTCATGTAACTTTTTGAAGAGACCAAAAAGTTACCAAGTATAAAAATAGAGGAACGTAAATTTTGCTCTTTATTCAATCGCAAAATTTGCATACTTAGCTGTCACAATTATTGCCTGCGCTTTCAGCTTGGCACTAATTGGCGACTCAGTAAAAAACTTAACGGCTCAGTATTAAATAAGTTTGGCACTTGCAGCTCCTGCGGAACTCGCTTGCTGCGCAAGCTCAAACAGTCCTCGGCAAACGCTGCAAGTGCCTTGTTATTTAAAGTTTTCGCCTATTTTTTGAAAGTCGCGCTCCGCTCAAATTCATACTTTGGTAAATTTTTAGTAAGGCAACAGTGGTGCCATTAGTTTTAGGATATGTTAAACGTATGACAGATGTTTACATAAAATAAGAAACAGCAAAGTGTGGTACAGTAATAATGCGGCATTGGATTTTAGCAAGATTTGCTAAGAAAAACGCCAAAAATCAGGTGTCTGAGCGCAGCGAGTTCCGCCAATTTTTGGCGTTTTTAGACAAACATGCTTGCGTTAAAAAATCCGCTCGCCGCAGGAGTTTTCTTGCTTCGTTCTTTTGCTCAGTCAAAAGAATGAAGATGAACAAGAAAGCAATAATAAAAAGCGAAATGTATCTGCAAAGACGTAACCAAAATGAGTAATAACGAAAATTAAAAATATAAAACTAAGTGCAAAGACGAAAGAGTAAATAAAACAAAAGGAGAAAAACCATGCCTGCCCCTACTTTAGACAATGAAACCTTAAAACACATCGCCGGTGACGGCACAATAGAATTTTGTTTATATAACCAACGCAGCAAAAGCGGCATGCCTACGTGGGAACTTAAAATAAAAAATACAAACGGAACACGTAAAATTGTTGTAATCTGCGACAGCGGCTTTGAAATAAGTACAGAGCAAATTAAAATAAATCCGTTTAAAACGCGCGCGGAGCGCAATGCTGAAATTTACCGTCTGTATCATGAAGAAGGCCTGAGCCAGATATTTTTAGGCAATTTGTTTAATATCAGCCAGCCTTCGGTATCTTTAATTGTAAACGGCAAGGGTTAAAAAAAGAGCCTTTTACTTACAAATGTAGGTAAAAGGCTCTTTTAATTGATTATAAAATTTTATTTTTTAGCTGCTGCGCTGATAATTTCAACAATTAAGCGTGCAAGGTTGCACAGGTCTTTTTCTTTTAAACATTCTTCAGTTGTATGGATTTTATCCATGCCAGTGCTGAGTGCAACGCAGGGCAGACCCATGCCGCAAAGATAGTTGCCGTCGGTGCAGCCGCCGCTGCTGAAAGTTTTAAACGGCAGGCCGAGTTTTGCTGTTGCTTCCTTAACGAAAACAACGCCCTGGTCATCTTCGCTGATACGCATAGCGGGGGAACCTTCTTCAACAATAAGTTCGGCAGTGCCGCCGCCGGCTTCAACGGTTTCTTTAATGATTTTAATGGTTTCATCTTTTAAAGTTTCCAGTTTGTCCGGGTTAAGGCAGCGCATATCAATAACAAATTCGGCATTAGGGGCTACAATGTTGCTGGCAATGCCGCCTTCAATTTTGCCTATGCTCAAAGTAGTTTCGTCATCTAAACGTCCGTAGGCAGGCAGTGCGGTTAATGCTTGTGCGGCAAGCATAATTGCGTTGATGCCTTTTTCTGGCTCTACGCCTGCATGGGCTGCTTTGCCGGTAATTTTTGCAAAAATTTTAAGGGCGCGCGGTGCGGCGTTATTTACAAAACCGGGTTCATAGCCTTCATCAAGGCAGTAGCCAATATCGGCTTTAATCCAGGAAGGGTCCATATATCTTACGCCGATGCTGCCAATTTCTTCGCCAATGGTAAAGCAAAGCTGGATATCGCCATGGGGCAGGTTGTTTTCCAAAATAACTTTTACTGCTTCCATGCTTGCGGCAATGCCAACTTTATCGTCGCCGCCGAGTGTGGTGGTGCCGTCGGAATAAAGAACGCCGTCTTTGCGCACAACTTTGGTGCCGGTAGTCGGTGCAACGGAATCCATGTGGGCTTCAAACATTAAAGCCGGAACTTTGTAATCTACATTGCCCGGAATAAATGCCCATACATTACCGGTTGTGCTGCCGCTTTTAACGCCGGCTTCGTCAACTTCGGCCTTAATGCCGATTTCAGCCAGTTTTTTAATAATTAAATCAGCTTCTGCCTTTTCATCTTTGCTGGGGCAGGGAACGCTGACGAGTTCGATAAATTCGTTTACAAGACGTTGTTCGTTAATCATAGTATACCTCCAGATAAATTGAGACTGTTTATATTATAACACGCTTGGATAAATAAACAAAAACTTTTCAGTTAAAAGGTATTGGCTAAATATAAAAATGTGGTACAATATGGAGAGGCTTATGCCTAATAAACGGCGCGGCAACATTTGTGGCGACGCCAGAAGGAGCGTATTATGAAACGCAGTGAAAAATTTGTTCAGGCTAACCGTGAAGCGAAAGCTACATGGATAGCGCTTGCTCTTGTAATTTTGTTTTGGTATGCAGCCGGTTTTGGTTTGGAAAATTCAACCATTGAGTTTTTTCATACCCCGATTTGGGTTATCGGCGGCTGCGTTGGTACATGGCTGTTTGCTGTTTTGGTATGCTGGGTACTGATTAAATATGTGTTTATGGATTTTGATTTAGAAGACGGGGAGGAAAAATAACATGGGCAACTGGGTTAATCTTCTGCCGGTCTTTTGCTTTTTAATGTTTATGCTGGGTGTAAGTTTTTATATTCAGTATGCTTCGCGCAAGGAGCGCAGCACAAATTTTGCGCGCGATTATTTTATAGGCGGTTACAGTTTGGGTGGCTTTGTGCTGGCAATGACAACGGTTGCAACTTACAGCTCTGTAAGCACGTTTGTAGGCGGGCCGGGCATGGCGTGGCTTATAGGCTATGGCTGGCTGTATATGGCTATTGTGCAGGGTGTTGTTGTTTTTTTGGTTTTTGGTGTTTTTTGGAAAAAAATAGCGCTTATTTCACGTAAAATTAATGCCATTACTGTTATTGACGTTATCCGCAGCCGTTACCAGTCTGATTTTCTTGCCAATATGTCTGCACTGTTTATTGTAATGTTTTTCTGCGGTACAATGGTGGCGCAGTTTGTTGGCGCTGCCAAATTGTTTGAAGCGGTTACAGGTTTTTCGTATTTAACGGGGTTAAGCCTGTTTGGGCTGATTGTGGTGTTTTATACTACGGTTGGCGGTTTTAAAGGCGTTGCCATTACAGATGCTATCTGCGCTGTTGCCATGCTGGTAGGGCTTGGCATTTTGTTCAGCGCTATGCTTAACGCAGGCGGCGGATATGATAATATTATGAATTATATCAATACTAACCATCATGATATGCTGGAGCCTTTATCACAGGGCAAAATGCCGATGTCGCTGTATATAAGCCAGTGGCTTTTGGTTGGTATTTGTACTTTGGCACTGCCGCAATCCGTTGTGCGCGGCATTAGTTATAAAAACACCAAGGCATTGCATAATGCTATGCTTATAGGCACCATTACAATCGGCGCCATGACTTTGGTTGCTACGTGGATTGGCGTGCTTTCCAAAGGTATTTTAATGGATAATCTTGCGGCTTATGGCAACAGTGTTGATAATATTACGCCGCTTACCATTGTTAAGACTATGGGGCCGTTCTGGGCCGGAATTACTATTATCGGGCCTATTGCGGCAACAGTATCTACTGTTTCTTCTTTATTGCTTTCTTCTTCTTCATCTATTATTAAAGATGTGTATATGCGTGAAATGGAAAAACGTAATGTTGAAGTCAGCAACGATAAAATTAAAAACCTTAGTATGCTGGCAACGGTTGTGCTTGGTTTGATAGTTTACCTTATTGCTATTGCCCCGCCGAGTGTAATATGGCAGATTAATATGTTTGCTTTTGGCGGTTTGGAAACGGCGTTTTTCTGGGTGCTGCTGTTTGGGCTGTTTTGGCCTAAAGCTAACCGTACCGGCGCAATTATGGCAATGCTTGGTGGTGTTATCTGCTATTGCGTTTCTATGGCAATGCAGATTAAAGTTTTGGATTTGCACCAGATTGTTATAGGCATTGGTATTTCTTTAGTATTGTTTTTAATTGGCAATTATATTGGCAAGCCGCAGGATGAAAAAGTGCTGCGCACATTTTTCCCTGAAAGATATTCTGATTAAACAGCAATGCGTTATAGGTTAAAATAATGATGCTTCGGAACTATAGCTCAGTTGGTTAGAGTGCTTCGTTGACATCGAAGAGGTCACTGGTTCGAGCCCAGTTAGTTCCACCAGATAAAAATTTAAGGCTGTCTGTTATCGCAGGCAGCCTTTTGTGTATAAAAAAGAGGGTCTGCGCCCTCTTATTTTTTTAGTAATTCGTTTTTTAATTCGTAGTATCTTCGTGAAAAATATGGCGTTAGCTGTGCTTCACGGTGGTCATAGCCATATGCACGGCGTGAGATGCTGATAATTGGGGGAGCCTGTATGCGTTTGGCAACGGCAAGTCCGCAGAATAATTTCCACCAGCGTTCAAGGTCGGCAATAAAATCTGCCGGTGTTTTAAAAGCAGCATCAATAAGTTCCTGGCTGCAATTTAAGTGTTCTGCCAATGTGCCGTTGCTGTACCATCCTAAAATATCAGCAGGGGAGGTTTTGCGCCAGCTTTCTATAAACATGGCAAACAATTTATCGTGATAAGGATAAACAAGCGGGTCGCCGCCTGTACCGACAGTTTGTTCAGGCGATAGTTCCGCACTGGGGCGCATAGTGAAAATTTCTTCCGGTATAACCGGTTTTGCAAAAACTTTTTCGTTTAAATAATGCCCAAGCGCATATACATCATGTTTCCATAAATCGCCGATGGGGGCTATTGCACCGCAAATATCGCCGTAAAAGGTTGCGTAGCCGACGGTTATTTCCGTTTTGTTGCTGTTGCAGGAAAAAGCTCCGCCAAAAGCGGCGGCAACGCCTGCAAGAATACGGGCTCCGCGGTCGCGCGCCTGGATGTTTTCCATAATGTATGGCGTTACGTTTAAATTAAACTGGCTGCCATTTAAATAGCTGGTAACAGGCGTTTGCGTAAATTGGTTATAAGTATTTTCAACGCTTGCGGTAATAGGCACTACCATGTAATTTGCCTGCAGGCTTTGTGCTGTTTTCAGCGCCATGTTTTTGGTTAGTTCGGCATTGTAACGGCCGGGCATATTAATTAAAAGTACATTTTGCGGGCCTAAAATATCGGTATACAGTGCTGCGGTAACGGCAGAATCTATGCCGCCGGAAAGACCGACAACCATTTTTGTTATTCCAAGCTGCTGCAAAAATTTCTGCGTTCCGTAACGTATGGCTTTATAAACCGTTTCTGTTTTATCGGCTGTTTCTGTATATCGTGGTGCAGCGCTTATGGTTTTAAGCACTGTGTCAAAATCAAAGTATAAAATTGTTTCTGCGTATGCTTCTGTTTCGGCGGCAAGTGTTCCGTCGGCATTATAAACAGAACTGCATCCATCATAGGTAAAGACGTTTTTGCCGTTGTTTTGAATACCGGTGTTGTTGCAGTAAACAAGCGGCAATTGCGCTGCTTTTGCCTGTGCGCCAAAAAGACGGTGGCGTTTGGCGTTTTTATTTAAAGTGAACGGAGAGCAGGAGATATTGCATAAAATATCGGCGCCGCTATTTGCAAGTGCCTGCGGTACATTAAAATGGTAATTGTCGGTCCAACCGTCTTCGCACAGCATTATGCCGAGTTTAATCGTATGCCCTTTAATTGACAGTTCGACAGGTGCGGTTAAATTTTCCGGCGTTGTGCCGAGTTCTGCTGCAAGCTGGGCAAGGCTGTAAAAATAACGGCTGTCATCAAATTCGCGGTAATCCGGCAGTGAGTGCTTAACAATAAAGTTATGCGGCAATTTTCCGTTGCCAAACGCCTGGCCTTTGTAAGCCGCAAAGGCAGCGTTGTATTTGCGCATGCGTCCGTCTTCATTTACCTGGCTGCGGTCAAGCGCAATATTGCCGAACACAACGCAAATATCATACTCTGCCGTGGCGTTTATAATATCCTGCCCGCAGGCTTCACAATCTTCAACAAATGATGTTTGTTCCCACAGGTCGCCAATAAGATAACCCGGTACGGCGCACTCAGGCAAAAATAAAATATCTGCGCCGTTTTGTGCGGCTTGCTTTATAAAATTTAAAATTTTTTCGGTATTAAGGTCAGGTCGCCCGGCGGTAATTTCCGGCTGGGCGCAGGCAATTTTTAACAGCACTTTGCATCTCTCCGGTTTGCGTTTATAGATTTATGATGTTATTATAACAAATAAAGGCTTCTAATACCATACAAATGGAGGCAGATGAACATGGCAAAGCAGAAAAAAACCAATGCCGCACGCATTTTAGATGACAAAAAGATAGAATACAGCCTTATTGAATATACTGTGGATGAAGAACATCTTGACGCTGTTCATGTAGCTGAACAGGTAGGGCTGCCTGCTGAACAGGTTTTTAAAACACTTGTGGTGCGCGGTGATAAAACCGGCCCGGTGTTTGCCGTAATTCCCGGCAATGCCGAACTTGATTTAAAAGCGCTTGCCAAAGCAAGCGGCAATAAAAGGGCAGAACTTGTGCATTTAAAGGAAGTTCTGCCTCTTACGGGCTATATCCGTGGCGGGTGCTCGCCGTTGGGCGCCAAGAAAAATTACCCGGTTTATCTTGATGAAACCAGCATTTTATGGGATAAAATTGCAATCAGTGCCGGGCAGCGCGGTATGCAGATTTTTTTGAACCCTGATGATTTGGTAAAGGCAACAAGTGCTGCGGTAGTAAACATTATTTATGAATGAGTTTGTAAATACTTGCTCAAAGTACATAAATATGCTATTATTGCAGCATGGAAAGATGAAAGGATGGCTTTTATGTTATTTTTAAGTACACGCGGTACAGCAGACCTTTGCTGCAGCGCTCATGCCATTACACGCGGCATGGCAGGAGACGGCGGTCTTTTTGTGCCTCAGAAATTCGTGACGCTTCCTTTAGATGAAATTATTGCATTGCATAATTTAAGTTATCAGGAACGCGCTGTAAAAATTCTTTCGTTGTTTTTAACCGATTATACCGAAGAAGAATTAAAAGATGCTGCCGATAAAGCTTATTCCGAAGATAAGTTCGGCAATGAGCCGGCGCCTGTCCATAAAGTTAACGATAATACCGATACGCTTGAACTTTGGCATGGGCCTACATCTGCTTTTAAAGATATGGCTTTGCAGATTTTGCCGCAGCTTTTGACAAAAGCCATTGCCAAAACGGGAGAACAGCATAAAATTGTTATTTTAACAGCAACAAGCGGCGATACCGGCAAAGCTGCACTGGAAGGTTTTGCAGGTGTTGACGGTACCGAAATTATAGTATTCTATCCGGAAAGCGGCGTCAGTGATATTCAAAAACAGCAGATGGTAACACAGCAGGGCAAAAATGTGCATGTGTTTGCTGTTAAAGGTAATTTTGATGATGCCCAGACCGGCGTAAAAAATATTTTTGCCGATGAAGCATTAAAAGAAGAAATGGCTGCTGACGGTTGTGTATTCAGTTCTGCCAACTCTATTAACTGGGGCAGGCTGGTACCGCAAATTGTTTATTATTTCAGCGCTTACAGCGATGCTGTTGCCGAAGGGCGCATTAAAGCCGGCGAAGAAATTAACTTTGCAGTGCCTACAGGTAATTTCGGCGATATTCTGGCAGGATATTATGCTAAAATTATGGGGCTGCCGGTACATAAATTTATTTGCGCATCAAACAGTAATAATGTACTGACTGATTTTATAAACACCGGTATTTATGATAAACGCCGTGAATTTAAAAAGACCATGTCTCCTTCTATGGATATTTTGGTTTCCAGCAATTTGGAACGCCTTTTGTATAATGTAACAGAAGAAGACAATGAAAAAGTTGCCGAATGGATGCAGCAGCTTAATACCGAAGGTTTTTACAACGTCGGTGAAAAAATTCATAAAAGAATAACTGCCAATTTCTTTGGCGCATGGGTTGATGAGCAGGAAACTGCCGAAACAATCAGGCGCGTGTATAATGACTGCAATTATCTGCTTGACCCGCATACAGCGGTTGCATGGCGTGCATGCGAAAAATACCGTCTGGTAACTTCTGATGACAGATACGCAATAGTAGTATCTACGGCAAGCCCTTACAAATTCAGCGGAGATGTTTATGCAGCCTTAAAGGGAGAAGATGATGAATTAAAACCGTTTGACGCTCTGCATAAGCTGCATGAACTTACGGAAGTTCCCGTTCCGAAAAAAATGCTTCAGCTTGAAAGCATGCCGGTGCTGCATAAGGATGTTATAGAAACTGCCCAGATGGCAGAGGCAGTTAAAAAAAGCATATGATATGTTAATGGCATTGCCTTTACAGGCGTGCCATTTTATTTTTATACAGCTTTTAAAAAGTGCGGCGTGGTATTTACCTTGCAGTTATGTTATAATATAAAAGATAGTAAACTGTAAGCAAAAAGATACTTTTACAGTATTGGAGGCTATGCAATGGCTGATAAAGAAATTTTAGCGGCAAATGAACAGGCGAAAGAAGCTGTTGCCAATGGCGCACCGCAGGAAGAAATCGGTGATGTACAGATTGCCGATGAAGTGCTGAGCATTGTGGCAAGCCTTGCTGCACAGGAAGTAGAAGGAGTTGCCGGTATGAATGGCAGCTTTGCCGATGGCATCAGCGAATTTCTTGGCAACAAAAATGTCTCTAAAGGCGTGCGTGTTACGGTTGAAGGGCATGTTGTAAGCGCTGAAGTTTATGTAAACATAGAGTATGGCGGCTGTATACCTGAAATAGCACTGGAAATACAGGAAAAAGTGCGTGAAGCCATTGAAAACATGACAGGCTATGAAGTGAAAATTGTAGACGTACATGTGCAGGGCGTGCAGAGGCGCCGTAAAACGGAACTTGAACAAAGCCTTGAAGCTCCGGAAAATAATTAATGCTCATTGGGAGGGAAATAACAATGGGAATACCTGACAGAATTATCCTTACTTTATATACATTTTTAATGGCTGTTGTAGCGGTGCTGGTTGTTTTATGCAGCCTCGGCATTATATCACAGGCGGCTATCAATCAGTTTTTGGCAACAATTCCGGGTAACTGGGAATATGCGGTTGGCGGCATAATAATTTTACTGGTCAGCCTGCGCCTTTTAATTGCCGGTATCGGTGCTACGGGAATAAGCTCCTTAATTTTAAAAACGGGAGATAACGGGAAAATCTTTGTCGGCAAAAATGCCATTGAAGATTATATTTCTGAAATTGCTCAGGAAGTTTACGGCGTTTACAATGTTAAATGCGAAACAAAACTTGATGATGAAACCATTAGCGTGCGTATTAATGCTTCCATTGAACCCGGTATAAATATTCCGGAAACAACGGAAGAAATTAAATATAATGTGCGTGATACGATAAAAAAAGTATTAGGCATGGAAATTAAAGACATTGAATTATTCTTTAAGCAGATTAAGGCCAAAAATTAGAAAGGGGGCGCAAAGCGATGTGGAATGAAATTCTCAGCGATTTATGGAGAATCTATCGCGGCCGTCTTTTAGGGTCTGTTTTTGGACTGTTTATAGGGGCCATGTTTTTAATTTTGGGATTTTTCCAAACAATATTTTTACTGATTTGTATTTCGGCAGGCTTTTTTATCGGCAATAAGCTTGATAAAAAAGAAGACCTGCTTGAATGGCTGGACAGGCTGCTGCCTCCCGGCTACCATAAATAACTAAAAGAACGAGGTTAAACATGATTCGCAGAACAGCAAGAGAACTTATTGTACAAAGTTTATTTCAGATAGATTTTTCCGGCTGCACAGCAGAAGAGGCTTTGAACGCAGCCGTTGAAGAACAGAACAGCAAAGATGCAGTTAAAGCTCAAAGCTATGCGCAAATTGCTATTAACGGCATTTTAAATGCCAAAGCTGACATTGATGCAAAAATT
This sequence comes from uncultured Phascolarctobacterium sp., assembly GCA_905207485.1. GTDB lineage: Bacteria > Bacillota > Negativicutes > Acidaminococcales > Acidaminococcaceae > Fusicatenibacter_A. The sequence continues at coordinate 53,837 of CAJLLL010000001.1, read as the reverse complement.
AAAGAATATTCCATTGACTGGGATGTAGAACGTATGCCGGGCGTTGACCGCAACATTCTGCGCCTTGCAGTATATGAGATTTATTTTGCTGAAAATAAAATTCCGGCAGGCATAGCAATTAATGAAGCCGTAGAAATTGCCAAAATTTACGGTTCTGAAGACAGTCCGCGTTTTATTAACGGACTGCTTGGCAAAATGGTTAGGAACAATGAGTGATTTGGAAGTTTATCTTGGCATAGACACAAGCTGTTATACTACATCTGTTGCTTTTATGGACAGACAGGCTCAGCTTGTAGGTGAAAGCAGGCAGATTTTAAAAGTGCGTGAGGGTAAGTGCGGGTTGCAGCAATCAGAAATGGTGTTTCAACATACTCGTAATTTGCCTGAGATGATTGCTAATGCCATGCCGCAAGGGGCAAAAATTATTGGCGTTTGCGCTTCCGGCTGTCCGCGTCCGCTTACAGATTCTTACATGCCGGCGTTCCTGGTGGGCGCTGGTTTTGCACGTTCATTTTCTGTATTAAATAATATACCGCTTTGGCTTATCAGCCATCAGGAAAACCATCTGCTGGCAGGAAAATGGTCGGCAGGCGGACCGGATGATGAGCGTTTTTTGCTTTTGCATGCTTCCGGAGGGACAACTGATTTATTGCTTGCAGAGCAGCAGCCGGGAGGCAGTTTTAAGCTTACTGAAATTGGCGGCAGCATTGATTTGCATGCAGGCCAGTTTATTGACCGCATTGGCGTAAGCCTTGGATTGCAGTTTCCGGCAGGCCAGGCTTTGGAAGAGTTTGCCAAAACAGCGGCAGAGCCTGTTGAATTGCCGGTATCCGTCAAGGAGTGCAAAGCAAGCCTTTCCGGTCCTGCAACGGCAGCTGAACGCAAACTGGCAGCGGGAGAAGATAGTGCCGGTATAGCGGCCGGTGTACAAAAAGTATTGGCCGAGACTTTTTACAGGCTGATTTTTAATGCAGCCAAACAATACAAAGTAAGCAGCGCGCTTATTGTGGGCGGAGTTGCTTCCAACACATATATCAGAGAATACCTGCATAATAAATTAAGCAGAAAAAGAATATCGCTTTGGCACCCACAGGCACGCTTTAGCTGCGATAATGCCTGCGGCTGTGCCGCTTTTGCAGTTTTAAAAGGTGAAAACCGTGTATGAAGATGTTTATTCCGTCAGTCAGGTAAATAAGCTGATTAAATCGCTGATAGATGATGACCGCCGCTTTGCCAACATTCAGGTGCGCGGGGAAATTTCTAATTTTAAGCGTTACAGCAGCGGACACTGCTATTTTACTTTAAAAGATGCAGGCGGCGTATTGAAAGCCGTAATGTTTAAATTTGCTGCGCGTACATTAAGGTTTGAACCGCAAAACGGTGATACGGTGACAGCAATAGGGCGCATCAGCGTTTATGAACGTGACGGCGTATACCAGCTTTATACAGATTTGCTGCTGCCAGAAGGCACAGGCGATTTGATGCTTGCTTTTGAACAATTAAAGCAGAAATTGCTGGCAGAGGGATTGTTCGATGAAAGCCGCAAAAAACAGCTTCCTGTTAATCCTAAAACCGTTGGCATTATTACATCGCCATCAGGCGCGGCTGTACGCGATTTAATCACAGTATCGCGCAGGCGCAACAGCGGCATTAAGCTTTTGCTTTATCCGGTACGCGTACAGGGTAAGGAAGCACCGGGAGAAATAGCCCATGCCATTGAATTTATGAACAGAAACAAAATGGCAGATGTATTAATTGTCGGCCGCGGCGGCGGTTCAATTGAAGAATTATGGGCTTTTAACGAAGAACAAATCGTGCGTGCCATAGCTGCTTCGGAAATTCCGGTTGTATCCGCAGTAGGGCATGAAACAGATTTTACGTTGGCGGATTTTGCTGCCGATAAGCGTGCGGCAACCCCTTCGCAAGCGGCGGAAATTGTTGTTGCCGATGCTAACGCTTACTTAAATTACGTTTTGGAACTAAAAAAACGCTGCCAAAATACTATGTTAAAACAACTGACGGCAGCAGAAACTGCTGTTAACCGTTTACAGTCATCATGGGCTTTGACAAATCCGCAGCGCATGCTTGAAAGCCGCATGCAGCGTTATGATTTTGCAGCGGCACATTTAAAACAGGCTTTTAATACGTCATTTATCGGCAGGCAGCATAAATGCGGAGTGCTTGCGGCTAAACTTGATGCTTTAAGCCCGCTGACTGTACTGGCGCGTGGTTACAGTGTTACAGAAAACACCGAAGGAAAAATTATTGCAAGTATTAGCGATGTGCGGTGGGGCGATGAAATAACAACCCTGGTTGCGGACGGCAATATTATTTCAGTAGTGCAGCATACGGAAGGACGTTAAAATGGCAGTAAAAAAATCACTGAAAAATTTAAAATTTGATGAAGCTCTGGCAATGCTGGAAGAAAAAGTTAAGCTGCTTGAAGATGGTAGCCTGCCACTTGAAGAATCGCTAGAAGTTTTTAAAGAAGGCGTTGAATTAAGCAAAATTTGTGCAAGCAGGCTTGATACGGCACGCAGGGCAGTTGAAGAAATTATTGAAACTGATAACGGTTATACAACAAAACCTTTTGAGGAGATTGATGGATAGATGGATTTTGAAAAATATTATTCTGACAGACAGAAACTTGTAAATAACTTTTTAGAAAAACGTATGCAGAAAAAAGGCATTTCCCGTGTTGATGAGGCAATGGAGTACAGCCTGTTTGCAGGCGGAAAACGTATCCGCCCGATTCTTTTAATGGCGACTGCCGATGCTGTAGGCGTTAACGGCTATAATTTTTTGCCTGTGGCCGCAGGCCTGGAAATGATTCACACTTATTCCCTGATACATGACGATTTGCCGTGTATGGATGATGACGATTACCGCCGCGGCAAGTATACCAACCATAAAGTTTTTGGCGAAGCAATGGCGCTTTTGGCAGGTGACGGACTACTGACGCTTGCGTTTGAAGTAATGCTGGAACAGAAAAACGTTCCGCCGGAAGTTTTGATTGAAGTTGTACGCGAGGTTGCAATGTGCGCAGGCAATTTTGGCATGGTAGGCGGTCAGGCACTCGATTTGGATGCCGAAGGCAAACAAATCAGCGAAGCTGAACTGCGCAAACTTCATTCCGGCAAAACCGGCGCCATGTTTATTGCAGCAGTGCGCGGCGGTGCACACCTTGCAGGAGCTACCAGCGACCAGCTTTTGGCATTAACACGTTTTGCTGATTTACTGGGTCTGGCTTTCCAGATTACCGATGATATTCTTGATGTTGAAGGCGACCCTGCCGAGATGGGCAAAAGCGCCGGCAGCGATGAGAAAAAACATAAATCTACTTATGTAAGTTTATATACCCTTGAAGGCGCAAAAGCACTGGCTGAAAAAACTGTTGAAGAAGCGCTTGAGTGCCTGAATACTTTTGGCGAAAAAGCCGAGCCGCTGCGCCATATTACAAAAATGATGTGCGGACGCAAATCCTGATAAATTTCTACCGGTTTTATGCTTAACGGAAGGATAGATGCCTTGATGACAGCCGGATTATTAAAAAATATTAATTCACCCGAAGATGTAAAAAACTTAAATTATGAAGCATTGGAAAAACTGGCGGCAGAAATACGCGAGTATATGATTGACGTTATTTCCAAAAATGGGGGACATCTTGCGCCTAATCTGGGTGTTGTTGAACTTACTTTGGCTTTGCATAAAGTGTTTAATTGCCCGAAGGATAAAATTATATGGGATGTAGGGCACCAGTCATACATCCATAAAATTATTACCGGCCGGCGCGAAGCTTTTAAAACGCTGCGTCAGTATAACGGCCTTTCCGGATTCCCAAAAATTCAGGAAAGTGAATATGATGCCTTTGGCACAGGCCATTCCAGTACTTCTATATCGGCTGCTTTGGGGATGGCGGTAGCGCGTGATTTAAAAGGCGAAAACAATGAAATTATTGCCGTTATTGGCGATGGCAGCATGACCGGTGGTATGGCATACGAGGCCTTGAATAATGCCGGTGATTTGCAGAAAAAGCTCATTATCATTCTGAACGACAATGAAATGTCCATTGCCAAAAATGTAGGCGCTATGAGCGATTATTTATATCAGCTTCGTACAGCCAAAACTTATACGCGCATCAAAAAGGATTTGGAAGGCTGGCTGAAACATAAAAACTACGGCGAAAACATTATTAATATTGTGCGCCGCGTTAAAGGCAGCGTAAAATATTTACTGGTTCCCGGTTCTGTGTTTGAGCATCTTGGTTTCAAATATTACGGTCCTGTGGATGGACATAATCTTGAACATCTTGTCGAAGTTTTGGAAACTGCCAAACAAACTCCCGGTCCTGTAATAATTCATGTTATTACCAAAAAAGGCAAGGGCTATGAACCTGCCGAAAAAAGCCCAAACAAATTTCATGGTACCGGGCCTTTTGATATTAAGACCGGCAAAAAAATTACCAAGCCAGGTGCGCCTGTAACTTATACAGAAGTTTTTGGCAAAACTCTTGTTGATATTGCCAAAGAAAACAAAAAAATTGTTGCCATTACGGCTGCCATGCCGGATGGAACAGGCTTAAATTATTTTGCCGATGCTTACCCGGACAGATTTTTTGATGTCGGCATAGCAGAACAGCATGCAGTAACGGCAGCGGCAGGTATGGCGGCAGCAGGACTGCGCCCGGTTGTTGCAGTATACTCCACATTTTTGCAAAGAGCTTATGATTCCGTTCTGCATGATATTTGCATGCAGAATCTTCCGGTTGTGTTAGGACTTGACCGTGCCGGGCTTGTAGGCGATGACGGCTATACGCATCACGGTGTTTTCGATTACGCTTATCTCAGGCTGATACCGCAGATGACTATTATGGCGCCAAAAGACGAAAACGAACTCCGGCATATGCTGGCAACAGCATTTAATTTTAGCGGGCCTGTCGCATTGCGCTATCCGCGCGGAAGTGGCCTTGGCGTTGATATTTCCGAACCTTTGCATACTTTACCTATCGGCAAGGCTGAAGAATTAAAAACAGGCAATGACGTTTGCCTGTGGGCTATTGGCAGTATGGTTGATGAAGCCATGAAAGCTGCAGAAACGCTTGCCGAAAAGGGAATAAGCGCAGGCGTAGTAAATATGCGTTTTGTAAAACCGCTTGACAGCGGCATGCTTGTAAAAACTGCAATGCAATGCAAAAATATCGTAACCCTGGAAGAAGGCACTATTGAAGGCGGTGCCGGCAGCGCTGTTCTTGAAGAACTCAATGATAACGGATTGCTTGGCGAGGTTAAGGTACTCAACCTCGGTATACCGGATAAATATATACCGCACGGCGACAAAAAACTTTTAATGCGTGATATAGGGCTTGACCATGACAGCATTGTAAAGCGTATTGCAGAATTTTTAAACAACGGAGAATAACGTGAAAAAAGAACGATTAGATACATTGCTTGTTGAACGCGGTTTTTTTGAAACGCGTTCACGTGCACAGGCGGCAATTATGGCTGGCCAGGTGCTTGTAAACGAACAAAAAATTGATAAAACAGGTACACAGGTAGCTCCGGATGCAGTCATCCGCATTTTAGGCGCCGATTTAAAATATGTCAGCCGCGGCGGTTTGAAACTGGAAAAAGCTGTAGCTTGTTTTGAACTTGATTTAACAGGCAAAGTTGCGGCAGATATAGGCGCTTCAACCGGCGGATTTACGGATTGCGCATTGCAAAACGGTGCGTCCCGCGTTTATGCCATTGATGTTGGCTATGGGCAGTTGGCGTGGAAACTGCGCAGCGATGAACGCGTTGTAAATATGGAACGTACCAATGTACGTTATCTGGAAGCTGACAGCCTGCCTGAAAAAGTTGATGTTGCTACTATCGACGTTGCGTTTATTTCGCTTGACAAAGTATTGCCAGCCGTGAAGAAAATTTTGGCAGATAACGGCATAGTTATTGCCTTAATTAAACCGCAGTTTGAAGCTGGCAAAGAAAATGTAGGCAAAAAAGGAGTTGTACGCGACCCTGCCGTACATCTTACCGTTATTAATAATGTAATTGGTATTGCTAAGGAACTTGGCTTTAAAATAGCAGGGCTTGATTATTCGCCGGTAAAAGGACCGGAAGGAAACATTGAATATCTGTTATATTTAAAAAATGATGTTTCAGAAGATGATGTTGAAGTAAATCCGGAAGACATAGTTAAAAATTCTCATTTAACTCTTGATGCAACCGGAAAATAAGAGGGTGTAATAATGCCATATACTGTGGGAATTTTCCCCAATATGCTGAAGGACAGGGTGCGTGCCTGCCTGCCGGATATTTTAGCGCTGCTGCAAAAATATGGATTTAAAATACTTTTGCCGCAAAATTTGGAGCAGGCTAAACAATCAAGCTACTCTGTGAGTGATAATGACTCATTGATGCAAATGGATGCCGGCATTTCTCTCGGCGGTGATGGTACATTTTTGCAAATGGCGCGTTATCTTTCGCCTTTAAAAATACCTGTGTTTGGCGTAAACTTTGGTAAACTTGGTTTTTTGGCAGAAACTGAAATGAAGGATTTTGAAAAAGCGCTGCAAAAATTAGCACAGCACGATTTTGAAATCGAAGAACGAAGCCAGCTAAAGGCATGTGTAATCCGTAACGGACAGATTGCCGTGCAGTCACATGCTCTTAATGATATGGTTGTAGCCAAAGGCCATTTTTCCAAACTCGCACATCTTGAACTGAAAATTAATGGCAAACATTCCGGCATTTATGCTGCTGACGGGCTGATTGTGGCAACAGCTACAGGTTCAACGGCCTATTCTTTATCAGCCGGAGGGCCAATGGTGCACCCAAGCCTTGATGTATCAATCATTACTCCAATATGTGCACATGCGCTTTATGCCCGTCCGCTGATTATACCCGGCAATAATATAATAGAAATAACGGCTGTACCGCCTTATGAAGAACTGCTGCTTTCGGCAGACGGTGAAATTGCGGCGGCAATAGCTGAAAATGATATAATACGAATTGATAAGAACCCGGAACCTGTCAGGTTAATCCGTTTAAACGGCAGAAGCTATTACGAAACCTGGCAGCAAAAACTGATGCGTACCTGCGGAAATGAGGATGCAAAATGAATGAAGAAGTATCTGTAAAACAATTAAAAACTAACCGCCATGCTAAAATTAAAAACATTATAGAATCACATAAAATTGAAACCCAGGATGAATTGGCAGCAGCTTTGCGTGCCAGCGGCATCGAAGTAACTCAGGCAACAGTTTCGCGTGATATAAAAGAATTGATGCTTATTAAAGTGCCGGATGCAGCCGGACGTTATTATTATGCTTTTCCGAAAGAACAGAATGCGTTAATGAATTCCGGCAGGCTGGAACGTGTTTTGCAGGATTCTGTTTTAAACCTGCGTGCAGGCGGCAACCTTGTTGTAATTCACAGCCTTCCCGGTTCGGCATCATCTGTGGCATTGGCACTTGATTATATGAAGTGGCCTGAAGTGCTTGGCACTGTTGCCGGTGATGATACTATTTTTGTTGCGCTTGATAAACCCGAAAGCGCAGAAGTTTTTATTGGTAGATTTACTACAAAATAGAGGTTTGTAAGATGCTGCAATCTTTACACGTCCATAATTTTGCTTTAATTGAAGATGCCAAAGTTGAATTTGCTGATGGCTTTAATGTGTTTACCGGTGAAACAGGCGCCGGTAAATCTATTCTTATAGATGCGTTCAGCATTGCGCTTGGAGCACGTGCTTCGGCAGATTATGTGCGCAGCGGCACCGATGCTTTAACGGTACAGGCTGTGTTCGATATCAGCGATTGCCCGGCGGCATTAAAACTCTTGGGTGAACAGGGCATTGATTACGAAGACGGACTTTTTCTGCGCCGCCGCATTACAGCAGCCGGCAAAAGCCAGGCAAGCATCAACGGCGTGCAGGTTCCTGTTGCAGTATTGCGCGCTTTTGCTTCCGTATTGGTAGATGTTCATGGGCAGCACGAAAATCAGGCGCTTTTAAAAGCTGATTTTCCTCAACAGCTGGCAGATTTATATAAACATGAGGAGATTTCCCCGGTTCTGGACTGTTATCACACAGCTTTTGCAAAATATAATGCAGTTAAGGCTGAACTTGAACATTTACAGGGTATCGGCAAAGACCGCGAACGTATTTTAGACCGTCTGGAATGGGAAATTGAAGAAATAACCAATGCTAATTTACAGCCGGGAGAGCTTGAAGAATTGCAGGATGAATGGAAACGCCTGCAAAATAACGGCAAAATTATGCAGGCTGTAAGTGATGCCAATGAATTTATTGACGGTAAGTACAGCGCTTTGGATGCTTTGGCTGAAGCAAAAAGCAGGGTGGAATCTGCTGCGCGTTATGATGAAAGCCTTACTGCCTGCGCCGAATTATTGGAAAGCTGCTGGCTTACTCTTGAAGAATGCCATAAAAATTTGCTTGATTACTTTGAAAGCAATGAATTTGATGCTGAACGTGCTGCATTTGTGGAACAGCGTTTGGATTTGTGGTACAGATTGCAGAAGAAATATGGCGCAGATTATAACGCCATAAATGCTTATCTGCAAAAAGTACAGCATGAAGCAGATGACCTGAAAGAAATAGACCGCAGCATTGCGCAAAAAACGAAAGAACTGGTTCAGCAAACAGAAAATCTAACAAAGTTAGCTTCTGAATTAACTGAACTGCGTAAAAAAAGCGCTCAGCTTTTAACAAAGGAAATTACAAAACATATTGCAGATTTGGCAATGCCGCAGGGCAAAATAGAAATTAGTTTTACAAAACAGGAAAATTTTGGCAAAAACGGCTGCGATGAAATGATATTTTTATTTTCTGCCAATGCAGGAGAGCCGCTGATGGAGTTAGCAAAAGTTGCTTCAGGCGGCGAATTGTCACGTATTGCACTTGCTGTTAAGACAGTATTGTTCAATGAGCTTGGTGTGCCGACAATGATTTTTGACGAAATTGATACCGGCATCGGCGGTGTTACAGCGCAGAAAATGGCAGAAAAAATTGCCGTTATTGCAAAAAAAGGCCAGGTTATCTGCATAACGCATCTGCCGCAGATAGCAAGTTTTGCCGACAGGCATATTAAAATTAATAAAGTAAGCGTTGAAGGACGTACACAGACATTGCTTAATGTTTTAGACGAAGCAGGGCGAGTTGATGAACTGATGCGCATGACGGCAGGCGAAAATACAAGCGATGCTGCCCGCCGCAATGCGGAAGAACTTTTAGCAAATGCCGCTAATTTTAAAAATGCAAGGTGATATTATGAAAAAAATACATCAGGACAACCTTGATGAAAAATTTGTAAGCCGCAAACAAGGTTTTGACGGCAGGCTTTTAAAAGTGATGGTTGATACCGTAACTTTGCCTAACGGAAATGAAACCACACGCGAAATAATTGCCCATCCGGGCGCGGTATGTGTTGTGCCGGTACTTGATGACGGCAGCATTATTTTTGTAAAACAATATCGTTATGCAGTTGGCAGTGTTTTATATGAGCTGCCTGCAGGCAAACTTGATAAACCTGATGAAGACCCGTTAGATTGCGCTAAAAGGGAACTTTCGGAAGAAACCGGTTACACAGCATCTAAATGGCAAAAACTGACAAGCATTGTTACAACGCCTGGATTTACCAATGAGGTAATACATTTATATCTGGCAGCAGGGCTTGAAAAGTTTAACCAGCATACTGATGAAGATGAATTTATTGATATTGCGGCATTAAAACCGGAGCAAGTACGTGCCATGCTGCAAAATGAAGAAATTTTTGATGCTAAAACATTGAGTGCGCTGTGCATGATGCTTTTGCAGAATCCGCAGTTTATCTGATGAACAAGTTGTGTCACAGAATTTTTGCTTTTAAGGTTCTTGACAAATCTTTGCTGATGGTAGATACTTAATGTTGTAATAAGCTAATAAAAATTTAATAACAGCCTTTGGGGTAGGGTTAAATTCCCAACCGGCGGTATAGTCCGCGAGCGTAAGCACGAACCGGTGTAATTCCGGTACCGACAGTAAAGTCTGGATGAGAAAAGGCAAAAGCAGAAACTTGATTTTGACAGCCGAGACCCCGGAGGTTTTGGCTGTTTTTGTTTTAAAGAGGGTACGAAAATATGGATGATATAAAATTTATGAAACGTGCGCTTGAATTAGCGCAGATGGCAGAAGGCAATACCAGTCCCAACCCTATGGTTGGTGCTGTAATTGTTGACGAAAACGGCAAAATTGTTGGTGAAGGTTATCATCATAAAGCCGGTGAACCGCATGCAGAAATTAATGCTTTAACAGCAGCAGGTGATAATGCAAAAGGCGCAACGGTATACGTTACATTGGAACCGTGTTCTCATTATGGCAAAACAGGCCCATGCTGCGAAGCACTTATAAAAGCAGGCGTAAAACGAGTGGTAAGTGCTGTTACAGACCCTAATCCGCTCGTTGCGGGACGTGGCTTAAACCGTCTGCGCGAAGCAGGCATAGAAGTAACTGAAGGCATCTGCAAAGATGAAGCTAAAAAATTAAACGAAAAGTTTTTCTTCTGGATTACTCACAAACGGCCGTTTGTATCGCTTAAATATGCCATGACTCTTGACGGCAGGCTTGCTGCTGCGGGCGGTGATTCCAAATGGATTACAGGTAAGGAAGCACGTACTTATGCGCATTATCTGCGTAAAACGCACGATGCCGTACTTGTTGGCAAAAATACTGTTTTAAAGGATGACTGCGAACTTACTACACGTATGGTTGAAGGTAAAAATCCGATACGCATTGTGCTTGACAGCAAAGCTGAATTGCCGTTGGATGCTAAAATTTTAAACGGAGAAGCCAAAACCATTGTTGCTGTAAGTGAATCAGCGCCGCATGAAAAACTTACTCAATTGCAGCAATTCGCTAATGCAGAAATTTTAAAACTGCCGGAACAAAATGGTCATTTAGATTTAAATGAACTTTTGCAAAAACTTGCTGCATTGGAAATTACCAGCCTTTTGGTTGAGGGCGGCAGTGAAGTTCACGGTGCTTTTATGGATGCTGCGCTTGGCGAAAGAATATATGCTTTTGTTGCGCCGAAAATTATTGGCGGCAGGGATGCCATAGGGCCTGTTGGCGGAACCGGCAGTACGGATATGGCAAAAGCTTTGCAGTTGATTGATATTGAGTATAAACAGCTCGGAGCAGATTTTTTAATTACCGGCAGAACGGAGCGTGATTGAAATGTTTACAGGGCTTGTGGCAGAACTTGGTACTGTAACAGCGCTGAAACCGCTTAAGCAAAGTTATAATATTACAGTTAAAGCCAATAAAGTGCTTGATAACCTTAAAATAGGCGACAGTGTTGCCGTAAACGGCGCCTGCCTGACTGTTGTAAAAATAACTGGGAAAGAATTTACCGCTGACGTAATGCCGGAAACAGTAAAATTAACTAACCTGCGCCATTTAAAAAACGGCGACAAAGTTAATTTGGAGCGTACATTGCGCTTGTGTGACGGCTTGGATGGGCATATAGTAAGCGGACATGTGGAAGGCATTGGCATTATTCTTTCTAAAAACGTAGAAGGTATTGCTGAAATTGTTAAGGTTAAAACGCCGCCGGAACTGCTCAAATACATTATTAAAAAAGGAAGCATTGCAATTGACGGCATAAGCCTTACAGTTATAGAAGTTACTGATAACAGTTTCAGCGTATCGCTTATACCTCATACGGCTGCGGAAACCACGCTTGGTTTTAAAAAGCCCGGTGATGAAGTTAACCTTGAAACAGATATCATAGGCAAATATGTTGAGCATTTATTGAATTTTAAAGCTCCTGAACATAAACAGGGGCTTAGCAAAGCTAAACTTTTTGAAAACGGATTTATTTAAGGAGGCAGAAATGGAAAATTTTAAATTTAATACCGTAGAAGAAGCCATAGAAGCAATAAAAAACGGAAAAATGGTTTTGGTAACTGATGACGAAGACCGCGAAAACGAAGGCGACCTTATTATGGCAGCTCAGTTTTGTACCGGGGACGATGTAAACTTCATGGCAAAATATGCCAGAGGGCTGATTTGCATGCCGGCAGACCCGCAGATTATGGACAAACTGCAATTCGGCGCAATGGTTGCCAATAATACCGATAACCATGAAACTGCGTTTTCAGTTTCTATTGACCATGTTGAAACAACTACAGGCATATCGGCATACGAACGCGCCTTAACAATGCGTAAATGTGCTGATCCTGCTGCACAGCCGCAGGATTTCAGACGCCCTGGACATGTGTTCCCGCTGCGTAGCAGAGTTGGCGGCGTGTTAAGGCGTACAGGTCATACAGAAGCAACTACCGATTTATGCCGCCTTGCAGGTTTGACTCCTGTCGGCATTTGCTGCGAGATTATGAACGATGACGGCAATATGGCACGTACGCCTGATTTAATTGAATTTGCCAAAAAACATAATCTTGTTTTTATTACGGTTGCATCGCTTGTTGCATACCGTAAAAAGCACGAAAAAATGGTACACCGCGTTGCAGAAGCAGCATTGCCAAGCAAATACGGCAACTTCCGCATCATTGCCTACGAAAATGATTTGGACAATCAGTGCCATGTGGCAATTGTCAAAGGTGATATTGCCGGCAAAAAAGATGTTATGGTACGCGTACATTCCGAATGTCTTACCGGCGATGCGCTCGGTTCGCTCCGCTGCGACTGCGGCGACCAGCTTGGCACAGCCCTGCGCATGATTGAAAAAGAAGGCTGCGGCGTTGTTGTTTATATGCGCCAGGAAGGACGCGGCATTGGGCTTGCCAACAAAATCCGCGCATATGCATTGCAGGACCAGGGTTATGATACTGTTGAAGCTAATGTTAAACTCGGTTTTGCGCCGGATTTGCGCGATTACGGCATTGGCGCGCAGATTTTGGCAGACCTGGGGCTTACAAGCATCCGTTTGATAACCAATAACCCTGCCAAACGCGCAGGACTTACGGGTTATGGCATAACCGTTACCGGCAGGGTGCCTATCGTAATGGAAGCAAACTGCTATAACGAACATTATCTTGATGTTAAAGAAGAAAAAATGGGACACAAATTGCACGAAAAATAATTGGAGGAATGAAAATGAAAGTTTTAGAAGGAAAATTAACCGCAAAAGATATGAAAGTTGCTATCGTAGCATCTCGTTTCAATGAATTTATTACCAGCAAACTTATCGGCGGTGCAGAAGACTGCCTGCTGCGCCATGGCGCCGACAGCGATGATTTGACTTTGGTTTGGGTTCCGGGTGCATTTGAAATTCCGCTTGCTGCGCAAAAACTTGCCAGAAGCGGCAAATATGATGCCGTTGTTTGTGTTGGTGCGGTAATCCGCGGCGCAACTCCGCATTTTGATTATGTATGTGCCGAAGCCAGCAAAGGTATTGCACATGTAAGCCTTGAAACCGGCGTGCCGGTTGCCTTTGGCGTTTTAACCACCGATAATATCGAACAGGCAGTTGAACGCGCCGGCACAAAAGCAGGCAACAAAGGTGCCGATGCAGCTATTTGCGCCATTGAAATGGTTAATCTGATGCGTGAAATGTAAGAAGGAATTTGTATGGAAGATATTTTAACTATAGCAACTGTTGAAGGCGTACGTATTTACGCCATTACTACCAAAAATTTAGTACAGGAAGCAGCAGACCGCCATCATACAAGCCATCTGGCCACAGCCGCGCTTGGCAGGGCAATGAGCGGAGCCCTGATGCTTGCCGCAACAATGAAAGATGGGGAACGCATTGCCTTAAAATTAAAAGGCGATGGCCCTATGGGTGAAGTTGTTGCAGAAGCGCAGGGAACAAGCGTACGCGGCTATGTGGGCAATCCGGATGTGTTTATGCCGCTGAAAGACGGTAAACTTGATATAGGCGGTGCGCTTGGGCAAGGCACAATTACTTTAACCCGTTACCTGCAAAACGGCGAATCTTTTACAGGGCATGCAGAACTGGCTGACGGCGAAATAGCTACAGACATTACCAATTATCTGTATATGTCCGAACAGACTCCGTCATCTGTAGCTTTGGGCGTACTTGTTGACAAAGAAGGCAAAGTGCTGGCAGCAGGCGGATATTTTATACAGGCCATGCCCGGCTGCAATGAAGATGTACTTGAAAAACTGGGCGACAATGTAACCAAGACCCCTTATGTAACTCAGCTTCTTGAACTTGGTTATACGCCGGAAAAAATTATTACCACATTAGCGCGCGGGCTTGAGTGTGATGTAAAAGAAAGCCTGCCTGTAAAATTTGAATGCAGCTGCTCAAAAGATAAAATTTTAAATATGCTGGCAACCTTAAAACAAAGCGATATTGATTATTTGACCGAACAGCCGGACACAGAAGTGCATTGCCAGTACTGCAACAAAATTTACCATATCAGCAGCGAAGAACTGAAACAGCTGAATATAAAATAAAACTGCTTGACAAAGCAAACAACTGTTTGTATAATATTTTTAGAAAGAGCAGACACAACTGTGGAGGTATAGTTTATGGCATCTGAAAATATAGATAAAATGAGAGCGCTTGACCTTGCCATGCGCCAAATTGAAAAAGATTTCGGCAAAGGCTCCATTATGAAACTTGGCGAAGCCAGCACTAAAATGAATATTGAAGTAATACCGACAGGTGCATTATCGCTTGATATTGCTTTGGGTGTCGGCGGTATTCCGCGCGGCAGGGTTATAGAAATTTATGGTCCTGAATCTTCCGGTAAAACAACCGTTGCTTTGCATATGATTGCTGAAGCGCAGAAACTTGGCGGTTATGCTGCTTTTATCGATGCAGAACATGCTCTTGACCCGGAATATGCGCGTCGTTTGGGCGTTGATGTCGACAATCTTTTGATTTCACAGCCTGATAACGGAGAACAGGCACTGGAAATTGCAGATGCACTTGTACGCAGCGGCGCTATTGATATTATTGTTATTGACTCTGTTGCCGCACTTGTTCCGCGTGCTGAAATTGAAGGCGAAATGGGCGACAGCCATGTTGGTTTGCAGGCACGTTTGATGAGCCAGGCGTTGCGTAAACTGACAGGTTTAATTGCCAAATCTAAATGCGCTACTGTATTCATCAACCAGATACGCGAAAAAGTTGGCGTTATGTTTGGTAACCCGGAAACTACTACCGGCGGGCGTGCATTAAAGTTTTATGCTACCGTCCGCATGGATGTGCGCCGTGTAGAAACGCTTAAAAACGGCAATGACATGATTGGCAGCCGCACACGGGTTAAAATTGTTAAAAATAAAGTAGCTCCGCCGTTCAAACAGGCAGAGTTCGATATTATGTACGGCGAAGGCATTTCTCATGAAGGCTGCATTGTTGACCTTGGTGTAGAACTTGAACTTATTACCAAGAGCGGTGCATGGTACTCTTATGGCGATGTACGTTTGGGACAGGGCAAAGAAAAAGCCAAGGATTATTTAAAAGATAATCCTGAATTATTGCAGGAGATTGAAAACAGAATCCGCGCAATGACAATTACCAAACAGACTGCGCCGGAAGGTGAAGCTGAAATTGCTGCGCCGGAAGAATAATAAAACGTTCGATAACGAAAAAGATGCTTATAATTATGCGCTGACGCTTTTAAATTACCGCGATTACAGCATTTGGGAAATGCAGGAAAAATTAAAAAAATGTTCTGTTTCCGAAAGTGATATGAAAGCGGTTATTACTAAATTATGCGAATATGGCTTTTTGGATGAAAAGCGTTATGCGCAGCGTATGTATGATACCTGGCTTGCTAAAAAATATTACGGTAAAGGACGGTTAAAAACTGATTTACAAAAGCGTAATATAAACGATGAACTTATTGAAGAAGTGACAGGACAAGCCCAGGAGACGGCAGAATACGCTCGCTGTAAGGCAGCGGCAGATAATTATATTAAAAAGAAAAAAATAAACAGCTTTGAAGACGCGATGAAAGTAAAAGCGGGTTTGGGCAGATTTTTATTTGCCAGAGGTTTTGCGGTTGATTTAATTAAAAACTATGGCTGAAAAAATAAATTATACCGCTGATGATAACTGCGATTATTGATACAAACTTGACTTTTATTTAAAATCCATTTAAAATTATATTATCCAATCGTGTTAATAAAGATTCAAAGTTAACCACGAGGCGACTAGCAGGTTGCCTCATTTTTTTTAGAATTTTATTAAGGAGGTGAGTACCATTTTAGAGTTGTTCATTACAATTGCCGGGGCAGGTGCAGCAGGCGGTATAGTTGGTTATTTTGTCCGCAAAAATGTTGCTGAAAGCAAAATTGCTACTGCAGAAGAAACTGCTATCAGAATTATTCAGGAAGCAGAACAAACCGGCGAAACTAAACGTAAAGAAGCGCTGATGGAGGCTAAAGAAGAAATTCACCGCCTGCGCAGCGAAATGGAGCGCGAAAATAAAGAACGCCGCAGTGATTTGCAGCGTCAGGAACGCAGACTCCTGCAAAAAGAAGAAAACCTTGACCGTAAAATAGATTCCTTTGAAAAGAAAGAGGAACATTTGGCTTTAAAAGAAAATAAACTTAACGAAAGCCAGGCTAAGGTAGATGAGTTATACAAAAAACAATTAAGCGAACTGGAAAGACTCTCCGGTTTGTCCACTGAAGATGCAAAAAAAGAATTGCTCTTGTCTGTGGAAGAAGAAGTTAAACATGAATCCGCAATGATGATAAAAGAGTTGGAACAGCAGGCTAAAGATGAAGCGGACAGAAAAGCCCGTGAAATAATTTCCCTTGCTATCCAACGTTGTGCTGCGGACCATGTTGCCGAAACAACGGTTTCTGTTGTGGCACTGCCTAATGATGAAATGAAAGGTCGCATTATCGGCCGCGAAGGCAGAAACATTAGAACTTTGGAAACACTGACAGGCATAGATCTTATTATAGACGATACTCCGGAAGCTGTTATTATTTCCGGATTTGACCCTGTAAGACGTGAAGTTGCACGTATAGCTCTGGAAAAACTCATCAATGACGGACGTATTCATCCGTCCCGCATTGAAGAAATGGTCGAAAAAGCACAGAAGGAAGTTGAACAGCGTATTAAAGAGGCCGGCGAACAGGCAATGTATTCAGTTGGCGTGCATGGCTTGCATCCCGAAATGATTAAATTGATTGGCCGCCTTAAATACCGTACCAGCTATGGGCAGAACGTTCTCAACCATTCGGTTGAAGTTGCACATTTGGCAGGTATTATGGCTTCCGAACTTGGCGTTGATGTTACTTTGGCAAAACGTGCAGGTTTATTGCATGATATTGGCAAAGCTGTTGATCATGAGGTTGAAGGTTCCCACGTTGAACTTGGTGTGGAAATAGCTAAAAAATATCGCGAATCCGAACTTGTTATCAATGCTATTGCAGCGCATCACGGCGATACTGAGCCGAAAAGCGTTGAAGCAGTACTTATTTCCGCATGCGATGCTGTTTCCGCAGCTCGACCGGGTGCACGCAGGGAAACTTTGGAAAGCTATTTGAAACGATTGACACGTTTGGAAGAAATTTCTGAATCGTTTGATGGCGTAGAAAAATGTTATGCAGTTCAGGCAGGCAGGGAAATCCGCATTATGGTTAAGCCTGAACAGGTTGATGATGCAACCGCTGTTCTTCTTGCTCGTGATGTTGCCAAGAAGATTGAATCTGAAATGGAATACCCAGGTCAGATTAAAGTTGTTATCATTCGTGAAACACGCGCAGTTGATTACGCTAAATAATTTAAAATATTTACAAAACGCTCCTTTTTGGAGCGTTTTTGTTTTTTATAAGTATTTATTCACAAAACATTTACAAAAAACATGGTTTTCGATGGGGAAACATTTGTTTTAAAATGAATTTTAATGTATAATATACGGTAGAGTAAGTGTACGGCTGATACTCTCGTTAAAGTGTGTGATACTTGATCGGAAATAAATAATTTGGAGGTGTATTTTTTTTGAGTAAAACACAACATAAAATAAATATAATTCCTCTCGGCGGACTTGGTGAAATCGGCAAAAATATGACAGCATTCCGTTATGGTGATGATATCATTCTTGTCGATGCCGGTTTGATGTTCCCTGAAGAGGATATGCTTGGCATTGACCTTGTAATACCTGATATAACTTATCTGTTAGAAAATAAAGACAAAGTAAGGGCAATTTTTTTAACGCACGGACATGAAGACCATATCGGCGCATTGCCTTATGTTATGAAACAAATTCACGTTCCTGTTTATGGCACTGCACTTACGCTGGGCATTTTGCAGGGGCGTTTAAAAGAAAATGGCGTCAGCGATGAAAACTGCCATGTTATTAAACCTGGCGATAAAATAACCGCTGGTGCTTTTAAACTTGGCTTTATCCGCGTTAATCACAGTATTCCCGATGCAATAGCTTTGGCTATCCGTACTCCTGTCGGGCTTATTATCCATACCGGCGACTTTAAATTTGACCAGACTCCTGTAGATGGTCAGGTTACTGAGTTTAACCGTTTTGCCGAATACGGAGATGAAGGTGTACTGCTGTTGATGGCAGACAGCACCAATGCAGAGCGGCCGGGTTATACTCCCAGTGAAAAAATGGTTGGGCAGACATTCGATGATGAGTTCCGCTACGCTAAAAACCGTATTATTGTAGCAACATTTTCATCTAATGTTCACCGCATTCAGCAAATTGTTGACAGTGCCGTACGGTATAAACGCAAAGTTGCCGTTATCGGTCGCAGCATGGTGAATGTTGTAAATATTTCCATAGAACTTGGCTATTTAAAAGTTCCGGAAGGCGTGCTCATTGATATAGACGAAACTTCCAATTATCAGCCAAGCCAGATTGTTATTATAACTACCGGCAGCCAGGGCGAACCGATGTCTGCTTTAACGCGTATGTCCATGAATGACCATAAAAAAGTAGATATAATGCCCGGAGATACGGTAATTATTTCTGCAACGCCTATTCCCGGCAACGAAAAACTTGTTTCCCGCACTATTGATAATTTATATAAACTGGGCGCCGACGTTATTTACGAAAAAAGCAACGGCGTACATGTATCCGGCCATGCCAGCCAGGAAGAAATAAAAATGATGCATAACCTTGTGCGTCCTAAATTTTTCATGCCGGTACATGGTGAATACCGCCATCTGGTTAAACATGCGCAGCTGGCCCAATCTCTCGGCATGCCGCGTGAAAACATTGTTATAGGCGAAAATGGCGCAGTTATTGAACTTACACGCAACAGTATAGCTATAGCAGGGCGTGTTCCGGCCGGTAAAATTCTGGTTGACGGGCTTGGCGTAGGTGATGTGGGCAATATTGTTCTGCGTGACCGCCGCCAGCTTTCTCAAGATGGCATTATGATTGTTGTAGTAACTATTGAGAAAAATTCCTGCCGCATTGTTTCCGGCCCAGATATTGTTTCCCGCGGTTTTGTATATGTGCGCGAAGCAGAAGATTTGATGGAAACGGCAAAAGAAAAAGTAGAAGCAGCGCTTGACAAATGTGCTGAAAATAATGTGACGGAGTGGAGCGTACTTAAAGGCGCTATCCGCGACAGCCTGGGACGCTTTTTATATGAAAGAACCCGCCGCCGTCCGATGATTTTACCTATTATTATGGAAGTTTAATGTTTTAAAGAGGTGCCGCAGTTGGCAAGATATAAAAAAGTACAGCAAGAACAAAAGAATAAAGGCCGTAACAGAAAAATCAGCGGTATTATTATGCTTTTGGCAGGGCTTTTTGTTGCGGCATCATTTATAGGGCTTACCGGCAGTTTTCTGTCGGAAGCATGTGCTTATTTGTTAGGTTTAGGTGCTTTTTTAGCTCCGCTGGCACTGATTATATGCGGCATTTATATGCTGGCATTTTCCGGTCCGTTCAGCATTTCACGCCGTGCTTTGGCACTGGTTATTCTGCTTTTGTGCCTGTTGGGCATTGCCCAGCATGTTTTTACACCTGCCGGTCAGGAGATGGATTTGTATTCATTTCCGGAAGGCGGCGGTTTTATCGGCGGTATAATTTTATGGACTTTGCGTAAAATTGCCGGTACCGCCGGAGCTGTAATAATTCTTATTGTACTCAGTTTAACAAGCATATTGTTATTAAGCCGTCTTTCGTTACAGCTTTTATTGATGAAAATTAAAAATTCTTTTTCATCAATGCGTAAACGCGATAAAACCGACAATGATGAAACTGATTACAAGGCAACCCAAAAAGAAGAACGTAGTACAATTACATATAACAGAGACAGACAATTTAACCCTTACCGTGACGGAGAATTTTCGGAATTTACGGAAGGGCTTGAAAAACCAGGTCCGTTCAAAAAGCTGTTTGGCAAAAATAAAAAGCCTGCAATCAGCGAACATATTGTAAATTACAGTAATGAAACTTTTGAGGATTATTTAGAAGATACCAGGGAAGCTGAAAAAAATATTTATCAAGCAGAACAACAGGTATATGCTGATGTTCCTTCCAGCGAAGAAGTTCAGCCAGTTACAGATAAACCTCAGGTTAAAACTGTTGTAGAAAAATTTACGGAACCGCAGCAGGTTATGCCGCCATCAGGAAGCTTTTTAAATCCTTATAAGCCAAAAACCATAGATTTTTCTGATATGGAAACGCCAAAAACAGCAGGTATTATTCATAACGAAAATAAAGCAGAAGAATCGGTGGCTTCAAAACCGATAAATATTGCTGATTCGGCAGATTTAGTTTCTCAAAAAGCAGCTGAAGAAAGTATTGTGACCGAAGCAGTTGAGGATGATGTTGAAAAGCCTGAAAGCAGCTATAAATTTCCGCCGATGGCGCTTTTAAATACTCCTACTGTAACTAAGGACCATAATTTGGAAGAAGGCATACGCCATCAGTGCGGAATTTTAGAACAAACTTTATCTGACTTTAAGGTGCGTGCCGATGTTGTTGCCGTTACCCGCGGGCCTTCGGTAACAAGATTTGAGCTTGAACCTGCGCCCGGAGTTAAGGTAAGTTCTGTTGTAAACCTTGCCGATGATATAGCTTTAAAGCTTGCTGCACCCGGTGTGCGCATTGAAGCGCCTATTCCCGGCAAAGCAGCTATAGGCATAGAAGTGCCGAACTTAAAAAATGACACTGTATTTTTTAAAGAAGTAGTTGATTGTGAAGCAGTTAAAAATTCCAGCGGCAAATTGTGTATTGGTTTGGGCAAGGATATAAGTGGCAATATAATTACGGCAGATTTGAGCAAAATGCCGCACTTACTGGTTGCCGGTTCTACCGGTTCCGGTAAATCTGTCTGCATTAATACTATTATTGCCGGACTTTTATGCAAATATCCGCCGGATTATGTAAAACTTATTTTAGTAGACCCAAAAGTTGTAGAACTTTCTAACTATAATGGCATACCGCAGCTTTTAACACCGGTAGTTACGGATAGTAAAAAGGCTGCATCTGCACTTCATTGGGCAGTTGCCGAAATGGAACGCAGATATAAGGCTTTTGCCGACAGCCATGTTCGCGATATTAACAGTTACAACGAACATGCTGAAAATAAAATGCCGTTTATCGTTATTATCATTGATGAATTGGCCGATTTAATGGTGGTTGCCAAAGTAGATGTTGAAGATGCTATTCTGCGCCTTGCGCAAAAAGCCAGAGCGGCAGGCATTCACCTGATTCTGGCAACGCAAAGGCCGTCAGTTGATGTAATTACAGGCATTGTCAAGGCAAATATACCTTCCCGCATAGCATTTGCTGTTTCTTCACAAACAGATTCACGCACCATTTTGGATATGGGCGGTGCCGAAAAACTGCTTGGCAAAGGTGATATGCTGTTCTATCCGATTGGCGTAAATAAACCGGTCAGAGTTCAGGGCGCATTTGTAAGCGATGATGAACTGAACCGCATAGTGGGCTTTATTAAGGAACAGGCTATACCTGTTGAATACAGCAATGAAGTAACGGAACAGGCTTTGGAAAGCGAGAAGAACAGCAGCGGGCAGTTAGCAGGAATTGAAAACGACCGCGACGAATTGTTTGAAGATGCAGTACGTCTTGTAATGGATACAGGGCAGGCTTCTTCATCAATGCTGCAGCGTAAGTTCCGCATTGGTTATACCAGAGCGGCGCGCCTTGTTGATACTATGGAAGATTTGGGCATTATCAGCCATGCGGCAGGCAGTAAACCGCGCGAACTTATTATGCCTAAAGCTGTTATAGAAGATAAATTTTTTACAACAAATAATTAATGGAGGAAACAGTTATGGATATGGACAATGTCAGCAATATGCTTAAAGAAGCACGTCTGGCCAAAGGTTTGTCGCTGGAAGAAGCCGAAGCGGCAACCAGTATCCGTAAACTTTACCTGGATGCGGTTGAAAATGGAGAATTTGATAAAATTCCCGGCGATGTTTTTACTAAAGGCATTATCCGCACATATGGTAATTTTTTAGGGCTTAACGGGCCGGACCTTGTCAATACTTATAAGGCTCAAAACAGTGGCCTGACAAAAGAAGCGGTTGCGCCGCAGCCGATAAGAATGGTGGAAAAAATCAGCATTTCACCGCAGATTAAGCCTGAAAGGGTTTCTTCCGGCAATTGGCTGAGCTACATTGCAGTGCTTGTTTTGGTTATAGTTGTGGCAGGTGGCGTTGCCTGGTTTATGAACGGCGATGCAGAACCTGAACCGATTTCTGCACCTGTAAAACAGGAAACTGCGGCAATTGAAAATAATGCTCCGCAGGCACCTGTATATGAAGGTGTAAACCTTAATTTAAAATGTGTTGTAGATACTTGCTGGATGGAAGTTACTGCTGACGGAAAGATTGTATTCAGTGGTACCATGACAGCAGGACAACAGCAGGCTTTTGAAGCCAAAGATACCATAAGCGTTCATTACGGCAACGTTGGCGCTATGGAAATTACGGTTAACGGCAAAACTTTGCCTAAAGACCCTGAAGTTGGTTCTGTTGTAAGAACATATAATAAATAATTTTGGAGGGCTTTCATAAATAATGAAAGAGTTTCTGCCAATCACAATAGAAGAAATAAAGGAACGCGGTTGGGAACAGCTTGATTTTCTGTTTGTCAGCGGTGATGCTTATGTTGACCATCCTTCTTTTGGTCCGGCAGTTATTTGCCGCGTGTTGGAGGCACATGGTTATAAAGTTGCGCTTTTGTGTCAGCCCGATTGGCATAAACCGGAAAATTTTGCCGTTTTAGGCAAACCTCGTTTAGCGGTGCTTATATCCGGCGGCAATCTTGATTCTATGCTGTGCCATTATACAGCCGCAAAGAAAGAACGTAAAAAAGATAATTATACACCGGGCGGTGAAATGGGCAAACGTCCTGACCATGCTACGGTTGTTTACGCACGCCAGATTAAAAAATTATGGCCTGAAATGCCTGTAATTATCGGCGGTATTGAAGCCAGTTTAAGGCGCTTTGCCCATTTTGATTATTGGGAAAATAAACTTCTGCCTTCTATTTTAGCCGACAGCGGCGCTGATCTTTTAATTTACGGCATGGGCGAAAAGCAAATTACAGAAGCTGCTGATTATTTAAGCGGCGGAGCATCCATGCAGGATATGCATTATATCCGCGGTACAGCTTATCTGGCAGATAATATTGATGAACTTGACGAATATGTAGAAATACCTTCTTATGAAGATTGCCTGAAAAACCGCAGGCTGTTTGCAAAAGCGCATTACCTGCAAAGCAAAGAACAGGACCCGTTTTATGGCAAAACAGTGGTACAAAAAAATGGTGCCAAATATTTAGTGCAAAATCCGCCTCAATATCCGCTTACGCAGGAAGAAATGGATGCTATTTATGACCTTGATTATCAACGTACATGGCATCCGTCTTACAATGCTTTAGGCGGCGTACCCGCCATTGAAGAAGTACGCTTCAGCATTATAAGCTGCCGCGGCTGTTTTGGCAGTTGTTCTTTTTGCGCAATTCACAGCCATCAGGGGCGTATTATCCAAGCGCGCAGCCATAAATCTATTTTGCGCGAAGCAAAAATAATAGCAGCTATGCCTGATTTTAAAGGCTATATTCATGATGTCGGCGGGCCTACGGCAAACTTCCGCCATCCGGCATGTGCAAAACAGTTAAAAGCAGGGGCATGCCGTGACAGACAATGCCTTTTTCCAAAACCATGTCCTAATTTAGACAGTGACCATAGCGATTATATTGAACTTTTACGAAAAATCAGGGCAATTCCCGGTATAAAAAAAGTATTTATCCGTTCCGGTATCCGTTATGATTATTTGCTTGAAGAAAAAACCGGTGAATTTTTGGATGAATTATGCCGCTATCATGTAAGCGGACAGCTTAAAGTAGCGCCGGAGCATGTGGCACCGCGTGCATTAAAAAATATGGGTAAACCCGGTAAAGAAGTTTACTTAAAATTTATGCGTGCTTTTGCTAAAAAGAATAAAGATATTGGCTTAAAACAATTTTTAGTACCGTATTTTATTTCCAGCCATCCCGGCTGCACGTTGGATGATGCAATTGAACTGGCTGAGTTTTTGCGTGATATTGGGCATCAGCCTGAGCAGGTACAGGATTTTATACCAACACCTGGCAGTTTATCAACAGCAATGTACTACTCCGGATATAATCCGGAGACAGGTCGTGAAATCTTTGTAGCGCGGAATCCGCATGATAAAGCAATGCAGCGTGCACTTATGCAGTTTAAAAATCCGCGCAACCGTCAGCTTGTTAAAGATGCACTTTTAAAAGCCGGACGCAATGATTTGATTGGCAGCGGAGATAAATGCCTGCTGAAAGTAAATGATGGACGCAGAACAAAACCATATGCCAATACTCGTGTTAGCAGCAAAGCCAAAAAAAGATGAGGAATTTTATGTCTTTAAAAAAATATGCATTAAGCTGCTTAGTGGCAGTTGTTCTGCTGTGTGCTGCCGGATGTTCGTTTTTTGATGATGTTGTGCATTTAAAAAACGAAAATGAAGCAATACTTTATTCTGACCAAAATGCTGCATTGCTGCAGGCATTGGCAGAAGAATATAATAAATCACATGCCGAATATAAAGTCTGGCTTGCTTCTGCTGACGATAAAAATCCTAAGCAGCCTGATATTTACTTAATGGAATGCAGCAAGTTGATGCAGCTTGAAAAAGATCAGAAACTATTGCCTGTTGTTATACAGGAAGCAGATTATCTGCCTGAAGAATTTAAAAGCAGCCAAAATTGCTGGTATGGTGTTTTTTATGACCCTGTTGTGCTTTTGGTAAACCATAATTTTGCACGCAGGGCAGGGCAGGAAAATATCCGCACATGGGAAGATTTATTGAAAATCAGTGATGTGCGCATAGCTTTGGAAAATTTAAGTGATACTGATAGTACACGGAATTTTTTGTGTGCATTTGCCAGCCATTGGGGCGAGGAAAATGCCATAAAATATCTGCGTGAACTACATAAAAATATTGAGCAGTATGGCAAATTTCCATTTACTTCTATACGTATGGCAGCTACCGGAGATGCTGATATTGCTTTAACCCGCAGCAGTTATATTTTTCAGTATCTGGAAAATTCTTTTCCGGCCTATGTTGCAAGGCCTGTTGAAGGAACGCCTGTAAATCTGTGGGGTGTAGCCATTGCCGCAGAAAGCAGTGAAAATCATGCTGCACAGGATTTTTCACGCTGGCTTTTAACAGATGAAAACGTAAAACTTATTTTATCTCAGCAAAATACCGGGCTGGAAAGCCTTAACGGTGATAACACCGACAGCAGTAAATTATGGCTTAACACGCATTATCTTGCCTCTGAAAAAGCTGATTTGCTGATTAATAAATGGCTTGAAACAGTAAGATTTGAAAACTAAAGCGGAGGATAACAGTGAAAATAGGTGTAGTAAGTTTGGGTTGTCCCAAAAACCTGGTTGATTCCGAAACCATGCTGGGGCTTATCCATGAAGATAAATTTGAAATAACCAATAATCCGGCAGATGCAGAAATCATTATTGTTAATACCTGCGGATTTATTGAATCTGCCAAAGAAGAATCAATTAATACCATTTTGCAAATGGCAGAATATAAAAAATCCGGCACTTGCCGCCATATTATTGTTACCGGTTGCCTTGGGCAGCGTTATGCAGAAGAACTGTTTGGTGAACTGCCGGAAGTTGACGCTATTGCCGGTGTTGAAGTTTATGATGAAATAGGCAGCATTATAAAGCGCGTTATGAACGGTGAGCGTTTTATAATGCTTGAACGCAGCAAACCGGATGTAATTTATACCAGTAAAGATACATTTTTGCCGCGAATTTTAACAACACCTTCTTATACGGCTTATTTAAAAATTGCCGAAGGCTGTGACAATTGTTGCTCTTATTGCGCTATTCCCAAAATCCGCGGCCCTTACCGCAGCAAACCGATGGAACAGGTGCTTAAAGAGGCACAGGCGCTTGCTGATGGAGGAGTCAAAGAACTGATAGTTGTTGCTCAGGATACAACGCGTTACGGTGAAGATTTGCCCGGTGGCAAACTTCTTTTGGCTGATTTATTAAAAGAACTTAATAAAATCGAAAGCCTGAAATGGATTAGGGTAATGTATTGCTACCCAAACAATTTTACTGATGAATTGATTGAAACTTTTGCATCTTTGGATAAAGTATGCAAATATGTGGATTTGCCTTTGCAGCATGCAAGCAACAGACTGCTTGCTTCTATGAACAGATATGATACAAAAGAAGAAGTAGAGACTCTGCTTGCCAAACTCCGGAAACGTATTCCGGGCATCGTAATAAGAACTACTTTTATTGTTGGCTTCCCCGGTGAGACGGATGCTGATTTTGAAGAATTGAAAGAATTTGTTGAGCAACAGCGCTTTGAAAACGCAGGTGTTTTTGCTTATTCCCAGGAAGAGGGCACTGTTGCAGGCAGCATGCCTAATCAGATTCCGGATGAAATAAAACAGGAACGCTATCACCAGTTAATGGCATTGCAGGCGCAAATTTCGGAAGAACTGCACCAGGATACCGAGGGTATGACTCTTGAAGTATTGGTGGAAGGTATCGAAGAAGACGGCTCAGGACTGTATTATGGCCGTTCTTACAGAGAAGCTCCGGATATTGACGGTTTAGTATTTATCGAAAATCCCGGCGAAATTGCACCGGGAGATTTCGTTAAGGTAAACATCCTGCAAGGCTTTACTTATGAATCAGTAGGCGAAAGAATATAACTAAAGGGGGCAGGGCCATGAAGGTCGAAGTAATCAATACTGGTACCGAGTTATTGCTGGGTGAAATTTTAAATACCAATTTCCAGTATTTATCCAGACAACTGAATAAACTTGGTTTTGATGTACTTTATCAGACTACGGTCGGTGATAATGCCGGGCGCTTAAAAGATGTATTTAAAACAGCTTTGGAGCGTGCTGATATTATTATTACTACCGGCGGCCTTGGCCCAACCCGCGGGGATATTACCAAAGAAGTTTTATGTGAAACACTTAATATTGCCACTTATCTTGATTTAGATACATGGAACCGCATTAACAATTATTTTTATAAACGCGGGCTGTGTATGAGCGGCAATAACGAAAAGCAGGCAATGGTTCCGCTTGGTGCGGAAATTTTAACCAATGAAGTTGGAACTGCGCCGGGACTTGCCATAAAATATGGCGAAAAGCTGATTGCACTTTTGCCCGGTCCGCCTTCAGAAATGCAGCACGTTTATGAAAAGCAGCTTGAACCTTTTTTAATTAACCATTTTGCCAAACAGGGCATCATTTATTCCCGAATTATCCGTCTGCGCGGTATTGGCGAAAGCGCCGTTGCCGAAAAGCTGGACGATATTATAACATCACAGACAAATCCAACTATTGCAATTTACGCCCGCAAGGGTGAAATTATAATCCGTCTTACTGCCAAGTGCATGGAAGTAAGCGAAGCAAAAACGCTAATTGCCGCCATGGAAGCGCTTGTTACCAACCGTTTAAATAATTATATTTACGGAACTGATGACGAAACGCTGGCATCTTATTTAGGCAAAGAACTTTTGCGTACCGGCAGTACTATTGCTTTTGCTGAATCCTGTACGGGCGGGCTGGCAAGCAGCCTTATTACTGATGTGCCCGGCAGCAGCGATTATCTTTTGGGCAGCGCCGTTACTTACAGTAATATGGCTAAGCACAAACTGATTAATGTACCGCAGGAAAGCCTTGATACCTATGGAGCCGTCAGCGAGCAGGTAGCTTGTGAAATGGCGCAGGGCGTGCGTGAGTTATTTGGCACAACCTATGGCGTTGGCATAACCGGCATTGCTGGGCCTGGAGGAGCAACCAAGGATAAACCTGTAGGGCTTGTTTATATGGCAGTTGCCGATGAAAATGGTGTAAAATGGGCCAAACATATTTTCGGCGGTTCGCGTACAGATAATAAAATGCGCAGTGCATTAACAGCCATTTCAATGGTTATTGATAGAATAAAAGAAACGGAGAATACAGAAAAATGACAACAAATCAACAGGAAATGTTCGGCAGCCTTCTGCTGGATAAAAAAATAGTTACAGCGTTGACTGACATGGGTTTTGAAGAGCCATCGCCTATACAGGAACAAACTATTCCGCTTGTTCTGGATGGTTATGATGTAATAGGGCAGGCGCAAACCGGTACCGGTAAAACTGCCGCATTTGGCATTCCTCTGGTCCAGAGCATTACAGATCATAAACATATTCAGGCGCTTATTATGACCCCTACCCGTGAACTGGCAATTCAGGTTGCGGAAGAAGTAGGAAAAATCGGCAGAACTTCACGCATTAAGGCATTGCCGGTTTATGGCGGCCAGCCTATAGAAAGACAAATTCGTGCCTTAAAAAGCGGCGTACAAATTGTTATCGGCACTCCCGGCCGTTTAATTGACCATATTAACCGCAATACAATTAAACTTGACCATATTAAATTTTTAGTATTGGACGAAGCTGACGAAATGCTTGATATGGGCTTTGTTGATGATATGGAAGAAATTATGCGTAATCTTCCTTCCGAACGTCAGACACTGCTCTTTTCGGCAACCATGCCGCGCCCGATTTTAAGCCTTACCAAAAAATACATGAAAGCTCCTAAAAATGTTACCGTCAGCAAAGAAGAGCTGACAGTACCTTTGATTGAGCAGTATTATTTTGAAACCAAAGATAAAGTAGAAGGCTTGTGCCGTCTGCTTGATGCAGAAATTGATGGTAAAATTATTATTTTCTGCCGTACTAAAAAGGGCGTAGATGATTTGGCAATTGCTCTTGCAAGCCGCGGTTACATGGCTGAAGGCCTGCATGGCGATTTGAGCCAGACTCAGCGCGACCGTGTTATGAAAAAATTCCGTGAAGGCACGGCAGATATTTTGATTGCTACAGACGTTGCCGCCCGTGGGATTGATATTGATAATATTACTCACGTTATTAACTTCGATATTCCGCAGGACCCTGAAAGTTATGTACATCGTATCGGCCGTACCGGCAGGGCAGGCAATACCGGCACTGCCATGACCTTTATTACGCCGCGCGAATTCCGTCAGTTAAAACTGATTGAACGTGCTGCCAATACCAAAATTATGCGCCGTCAGCTTCCTACAACAGCTAATGTTGTGGAACGCCAGCGCGAAATTATCGTTTCCCGCATGCAGGCTGTTTTGGAACTGAACCATTATCATGACTATATGCCTATCGCAGAAACACTTTTAAGTGATGAATATGCGCCGGAAGATGTACTTGCCGCTGCATTAAAATTAATGCAGGAAGGCAATAAAGCACTGGAAGCACCGAAAGAAGAAACTCTTGCCAAAGACTTATCCAATACCGGCGGACGTCCCGGTATGGTGCGTTTCTTTATGAATATCGGCCGCAGCCAGAAAATTACCGTGCAGGATATTGTGCGTACTATTGCTATCGAAGCAGATATTCCTGCCAAAGATATTGGTAAAATTAATATTTATGATAAATTTACCTTTGTGGAAGTGCCGGAAGATGTGGCAGAAAAAGTGCTTGGTGTAATGCACCGCAACACTGTTAAAGGTTATAAAGTTAATGTTGAACCGGCACGCAGCCGTCAATAAAATCTGACTATGAAAGAGAGCAGGCAGTAATGTCTGCTCTTTGAGGTATAATCATGCGCGAGATTTCAGGCAATAAAAAAGGCATACGCGACAGCGTTTTAGCAGAATTACAAAAATTATATGATATTCAGTCACCGCAGCTTGTTTCTCCGGAACTTGCCCTAAAACTGGCAGATATTACAGAATACATTAACCGCGAAATTTCCGTTTATATAACGCGCAGCGGACAGATTATTAATATTGCCATTGGCGATAATGCTACAGTGGAATTACCTTCTTTTAACGGCAGGCGTGGCGCCGGACGTTTAAGCGGCATACGCTGCGTCCATACTCATCCGGGAGGAAACCCTAATTTAAGCGGAGTTGATATTTCCGCTTTAAAAAATAATAAATATGATGCCATGGTTGCAATCGGCGTAGCAACACCGGATTTTACGCAGTCTACACTTACGTTTGGTTTAATTACCGGTATCGACAGCAATGAAAATTATACTGCCGAATGTTATGGCCCTTATACTTTTGAAGAAGCAGAGAATATTAATTTTGTAAACACCGTTGCTACAATTGAACGTATTTTGGACAAGCAGACCGGTTCATCTTCCTTGCAGGTAACTTCTGAACGGGCTGTTTTAGTTGGTATGGAATGGGGCAGAAACGATTCTTTGTGGACCGTAGAAGATTCCCTTGAAGAACTTAAACAGCTTGCCGATACTGCAGGAGCTACCGTTATTAAAAAGTTTATCCAAAGGCGCCAAAAACCGGATCCGGCATTTTATATAGGCAAAGGCAAAGTGCAGGAACTTGCTCTTTTCGCTCAACAGGAAAATATCGACCTGTGTATTTTTGATGACGAACTTTCTCCCGCTCAGCAGCGTAATATAGAAGGTGTTATGGGCATAAGAATTTTGGACAGAACTGCTCTGATACTTGATATTTTTGCCCAACGTGCCCGGACTAACGAGGGAAAATTACAGGTAGAACTTGCACAGCTCCAATACACTTTGCCGCGCATAATGGGTAAAGGACTTATGCTTTCGCGTTTGGGCGGCGGCATTGGCACACGCGGACCCGGTGAAACTAAATTGGAAGTTGACCGCCGCAGAATACGTGACAGAATTGCTTTTATTAAAGAACAGATTGAAAAAGTTAAATCAGTGCGCACTCTGCACCGCACTAACCGCAAAAAGAATAATATTTTTGAAGTAAGCCTGGTTGGTTACACCAATGCCGGCAAATCAACGCTGCTTAATACGCTTACCGATTCTGATATTTATGCCAAAGACCAGCTTTTTGCAACGCTTGACCCGACAACAAGGCAGCTTACTTTGCCTAACAAGCAGGAAATTATTCTTACGGATACTGTTGGTTTTATCCAACGCCTTCCGCATCAGTTAATTGCTGCTTTCCGTTCAACACTGGAAGTTGTTACAGAAGCAGATTTACTGGTACATGTTATTGATGTAAGCCATGAACTTTATAAAGAGCAGGCAGCAGCAGTACATGAAGTTTTAAAAGAAATCGGCGCTGAAACAAAACCAGTTATAACTGTTTATAATAAAATTGATAAACTTCCTCCGGAAAGCAAACTGGCTGAACGCTTGGCTCAGGAAGAAGATACTGTCTGCATATCTGCAGTAAAACGGCTTAATTTAGAAACCTTGCAGCAGCAGATTGAAAAACATTTAAAAAGTAAAGCAGTTGAAGTTACACTGGAAATTCCTTATGCAGAAAGTGCTAAAGCAGCGCGCCTGCATGAAACAGCCAATGTACTTTCGCAGGAATATACAGAGCAGGGGACATTGCTGAAAGTAATTATTCCTGTAGAAGATATGGAAATTTATAATGAATATATCGTAAAAAGTGAGTGAAAATTTAATGACAGACTATGCAGAAATAGAAAAACTTGCACTGGAAGAAGTAAACAAACACGCTAAAATTTATGAAGAAGCAGCTCTTTTTAATACTGCAAAAGTAATGAAAGCCTTTCGTAAGCATATGGTTTCTGATTTTTATTTAAAACCTACAACCGGTTATGCTTATTCTGATGTTGGCAGAGAAAATTTAGACCTTATTTATGCTGATATTTTTAAAACAGAAGCAGCGTTGGTACGTTCACAGTTTGTCAGCGGTACACATGCGTTAGCTGTTGCTCTTTTAGGTGTACTGCGCGCTGGTGATGAAATGATCGCAGCAACCGGAACTCCTTATGATACTATGCAGACTATTATCGGCAGCCCTGTAAAAACACCAGGTTCTTTGGTAGATTTAGGCGTTATTTACAAAGAAATACCAATGCAGGATGATAAACCTGACTTAAATGCTATTTGCAGTGCTATTACCGATAAAACCAAACTTATTCATATTCAGCGTTCCTGCGGTTACAGCAGCGTGCGTAAAACATTAAATGTGGCTCAAATTGGAGAAATTTGCCGTGTAGTTAAACAGGTTAAACCTGATGTTATATGTTTTGTTGATAACTGCTACGGTGAATTTATTGAAAAGCAGGAACCTACCGAAGTAGGAGCAGACCTTATGGCCGGTTCCTTGATTAAAAATATGGGCGGCGGTTTTGCGCCCACAGGCGGCTATATTGTAGGCCGTGCCGATTTGGTTGAACTGGCTTCTTTCCGTCTTACAGCTCCCGGATTGGGAGGAGAAATGGGCGCAACGCTGGGAGATACAGCACGTGAATTTTATCAGGGGCTGTTTATTGCACCTCATGTGGTAACACAGGCTGTAAAAACCGCAATTTTTGCCGCTGCTGTATTCAAAAATTTAGGTTATGCAGTAAAACCGCTGCCTGAAGAAATCCGCAGCGATATTATCCAGGCTATACGTTTGGAAACTCGTGAACGTTTATGCAATTTCTGTATTGCTATCCAAACCAACTCACCGGTAGATGCGCATGTAGAGCCTGTACCTGCCATGATACCGGGCTATCAGGACGAAATTATTATGGCGGCCGGTACATTTGTACAAGGAGCATCTATAGAACTAAGCGCTGATGGTCCCTGCCGCGACCCATACAATGTTTATTTTCAAGGCGGCTTAACATTTGAACATGGCCGCATTGCTATTATGAGCGCAGCGCAGATGGTTGGGCCTAAAGCATAAACAGCGGAGGTATTATTTATGAGCGCAAAAGAAGAATACATGCAAACAATAAAAGATGTTTACAGCATTAATAGTTTTGTAAAACTGTGCGGCATGAAACTTGTTGACGTTGAATGCGGTAAAGTTAAACTGGAAATGCCTATTGATGCAGCAAAACATACAAATCTTTATGAAGTTGCTCATGGCGGTTCTCTTGCTGCACTTGCCGATACAGCTCTTGGCATGGCAAGTGCAAGTGTAGGGGCTAGGGTAGTTACAATTAACTATACCATTAATTTTATTAAAAACCTCCACGCAGGCGATGTAGCAACTGCTGTTGCCAAAGTTATACACCGCGGCCGTAAAACTATTATTATTAATGTTGAAACTTTTAACGGCGATGGAACATTGCTTACAGAAATGACTGGTACTATGTTTGTTATTGGCCAGTTTGAAAATATACCAGAAAAATGGTAATGATAATTTAAAAATATAATAAAAACTGTTATTTTGAAGTATGTTATTAAAATTTTCGCTATCAAAATAACAGTTTATTTTTTTACAAAATAAAAAAGCAGAACATTTTAGTTCTGCTTTTAAAATTGCTATTTTTAATTATAGATGTTGGTATGATGTCAAAATAATATCTATATTATGTTTTATTGAAATCATAAAAATGTTAGGATTGTGTTTAAGTTAAATCACAACATTCTAAAAACAGCAATTACTTTACCTATAACCTGAATATTATCGCCACCTACAATAGGAGCATAAGCGTCATTTTCCGGCTGCAAACGCACACAGCGCAATTCACGGAAATAACGCTTAACCGTTGTTTCTTCGCCGTCTATTAGGGCAACTACAATATCACCATTATTAGCGTAATTTTGTTTACGCACTACAATGTAATCGTGGTCTAAAATACCGGCTTTAATCATGCTGTCGCCGCTAACGGAAAGCATGAACACATCTTCGGAACTACCCAATAAATCAAGAGGAATAGGATAGGTATCTTCGATATTTTCAACAGCCAAAATAGGCACTCCCGCAGTTACGCGGCCCACAAGAGGAACAGGCACAACTGTTTTCTGGCGCCATTCAGTTTCCTGTGTAAGTTCCAAGGCACGGGGTTTGGCAGGGTCGCGCTGCAAAAAGCCGTATTCTTCTAATTTATGTAAATGGTTATGTACACTTGCGCTTGAAGATAACCCAACAGCCTGACCAATTTCACGCACGGCAGGCGGATAACCTTTGGTATTAACGCACTCACGGATGTATTCTAAAATTTGGCGTTGACGTTCAGTAAGCATATCTTCAGTAATCTGTCCTTCAAAATTGGAAAAACGTTTATGTCTGGCCATTGACGCGAGCCTCCTGAAAATTTATTTGTTATATAATTATTATAACAGTTATTAGAAGAGCCGTCAAAACATTTGTTTGATAAATTAAAGTTATTGCCAAAATAAAGTTCTGGTGTTCGTTGTATGTAACGAAAGTATTGATAAGAACATAATAGTTTATAATAAATAACGTCCGATAATATATATTATGTAAAATTTACGCATTTCATACAGAAGACGTTCAAGCTTATTTCATTACGTTTAATTACACAGCTAACATTGTGCTGGTTTTACGCAAAATTTTATATCACATTTATATACGTGAGCTGAATTTTGATTTTTTTAATTTACTCACAGCTTCAATTATTCCTATTTTTATATATGTCGTCATATTTCTGTTTTAAGCGTTTTTTATTATAAATCCATGTAGTAACTCGCGTTATTAATAAAAATCTCGTTAAAAACGATTTATGAAGACGGTTTTTGAAAAATTCAACAAAAATATAAGAGGCTCAGGCATTTACTGCTCAAGCCTCTTATTTACTTAGCTATTATAACACAAATTAGTACAAATATAAATCGGTTGTTTCAAACTGCTTCATAATTTGTTTATTGGCTGTTTGTTTATCGCCTTTTGTAAAATAGAACAAATTATTAAAGCGTTGGCTTCTGTCAAAGTAAAGCTGATTTTTAAAATAACAATCAAACGGAACAAGATTTGCGTTCAGCATTGCCATAAGCGTATCATCAGTAACAATGCTGCGGGCTTCTTCTGCTGTTGCTGATTGTTCCACTAAAATGTTCGCATCCTGGATAACTTTAAAGATATCAGGAATATGCGCTTTTAAATCAGCATCGCAAACAAAACGTCCGTTATAATTGTTAATATCAAAGCTGTACTTAAAATTCTCGGCTTTTAAGTATTTTTCAATAGCGGCAACTTCTTCCGGGCGCAAGCTGTTAAGAAGCTGAATCATAACATTATCAAACATGGCTTTGGTCATCTGCGGAGTGTCAAAAATAAGTTTGTATTCATCCACATATTGTGAAAAATCAGGTTCAATTTGCGCTACGCCGTTAAAATTACCGCTTGCCATTACAATACCTTCATCAACAAGGTTTAATAAATCAGGCATTGTAAATTTTGATAAATCCATTTTTAAAGTATTGGTGTTATTATCAAAGCTGATGCCAAAGGTTTTAATGGCTTCATCCGCTTTTTCAAATGAAGTTTCCGGGAGAGCGCTGTAAGCAGTAAGTTTAAATCCGCCTTTTTCCATACTATAAATACTGCTGAAATCAGTTTTGGTATAAAGCCATTTTTCCGGCAGGTTTAAAGTTCTCCCACTTACATTATCATCAATAACAAGTGCTTCCGGCTGCTGCGGCTTGTTGAATTTAAGCCCTTTTACAAGAGCTTTACTGAATTTATCAAAGCCGCTGCTGTCAAGTTTATACATATTTTCCATGCCGGGAAGGCTGTCGGCAGCCGCATAAACACTGGTTACAGCATATAAATTATCATTTGCGGAAAGCAGATATGTTTTTTCCTTAAGTTTATAAAGATTATCAAACTTTGCTACCATATATCCGTCATCGGCAAAGTCTATTTTCATGCCCTGCTCTGCAAGGTCTGCCTTTTCAGCAGAATATTTAGGCGTGTCAGCAAACAGCTCGGATTTTTTCAGCGGCAGTTTCATTTCAAAGCCCATTTTGTCAAGGCTCGATTCAAGCATTAATGCAGCATTGCCGTTAATATTTTCAACTGCTACTTTATCAATTTGTGCAAGTTCGCTTAATTGTTTGTTTAACTGCAAAAGCCCGCCAAAATCACTGCTTTCGCCATTATAATTTACATACGCTCCGGCAGCAGCCTGTGCAAGATATTTATAAGCATCATTTTGGAGCGGGTTTTTAGTGTTTTTTAGTGCCTGCTTAATATTTTGCAAATCAGCATTAAATTTAGCGGTTGAAAAACCGTCGGCAAAATTACGGTTTAATTGTTGGTTTGTAAGGCAGGAAACCATATGCATGCCGTTGGTTTTTACAACTTGTTTTTTTACATCAAAAACACGGTTTTCGGCAGCAAACATATTTTCACTTACTACCATAATGTTTTGGTCCGGTACAGTTACGGCAAATCCTGCTTCTTTACTTACATATTCAAATGCGTTTGCAGGCTGTATGCAGCTGCATAAAAGACCTGTAAACAAAATACCTGCGTACAATTTTTTCATATCTGTACACCCTCTTTTAAAAATAAACCTTATTGCTCCAAAACTTTATTGTTCCAAAATTTATGTGCCAAGGCTTCACTATCATCTGTACGGTCAAACACTAGTGCCAAAAATGCTGTTTTGGCAAATACTTTGCCTTCTGCAAAAAGATTGTAATAAAAACCGCTATCAGCAGGGCTGATTTCTGTTTGTAAATAAACATTCCCCTGCCCGTTTGTTATATCAACATCATAGTTATAAGTTTTTATGTCAGTTTGATTTTCAACAAAGTAAGTTTTTAATTCTTCCAAAATCTGTTTGGTTTCTAAAACAGACTGATTGGGATTGCTGAAAATTTTATCACTCTCACTGCTGTTCTGCATTTTTATGCTGGCAAGCAGGATTCCATGATGTAATGAACCAAAAAACTTATCTTTATTTTCCTGTACAGCATTTGCATTAGCGCTTGCGGCGTCTATTGCCGTATCTATATCACTAACGCCAACGCCTAATACTTCGTAATTTAATAATGCCTGCAAATTTTCAAATGGCAGTGCCGCAGATAAGCAGACTGTCTGTTCATTATAACTATCTTTCAGCTGCAAATAAAACCAATCATCAGGCAGGCTTACATTATAGCCTGCAATTTTATCGGTGAAGCTTAAAAAATGGCTTTGCGGCTGAGGTTTGATAGTTTTAAATTTCTTTAAAAATACAGGTGCCTGGCTTGTGTTCTGTGCATTTTTATCTGTTGCAGTAATAGCAGTGGCAGCATCGGCCCCGCCTATAACGCCAATAGTGTTTTCAGGCATATTTTCTGTATTTTGTATGTTGGCAAAGCTGTTTTCTGCAAGCAGCAAATACAGCCTGTCGTTGGCAGAAGTATAATAGAATATTACCGGTTCGCTGTTCTTTTCCGTATTGCCATTTACAGCGATGGCGATATATTTATTTTTGCCGAACTTTTCCGCACTTATGCTGTATTCCAAATCATCTGTTGAAGTAAAAGCAATTAACGGAGATACAAAAGGTTCAGCAATTTGTTTATTGATACGCTGAGTGCTGATGCCATTGCGCTGCAACAGCAAAATATCTTCGTACTTTTGATTGAATTTCTCAGTACTAAAACTGCTGCCTAAAAATTTATCAGCCTGCTCAGTGGTAATTGCTTCAGCATAGCCTGCTGTAATGCCGTCATTAAAACCATAAAAGTTTTTCCCGGCAACTTCTATGTAACTATCAAAGGACGGGCTTAATGTTTTAAAGCCGTCCTCTTTGTTGGTATAGGCATAAGCTGTTGCCGCAAGCTGCAGCAACAGCAAAGCTAAAAAGAATATTTTACGCATTTTTATGCCTCAATATAATTAGAATTTAGTAACGATATCAACTATGGCGCCTGTTTCAAGTCCGCAAGCATTGCCTTCGTCGGTATCAATATGAATTTCATCAGCATGGTCAGGGCCGGTTCTTACATAAACGTTTTCAAAACGCAGAGCACGCGGACCGGCTGTTTCCATAGCAACGATATCATGGTTCTTTAAATGATATTTTGCAGCAGTTTCCGGGCACAGGTGAATATGGCGCTGTACCAGCATAATGCCTTCTTTTATAACTATTTCACCTTTAGGTCCAACAAGCCTGCCGCCCATAGAACCGTCAAGATAACCGGAGAAACAAATCGGTGGGTCAATCCCCATTTTGCGGGCATCTGTTTTGGCAAGTTCTACCTGAGTATAAGGACGGAGCGGTCCAATAACACGCAGTTTCATTTTGCCTTTATCGGTTTCAAGCATAACGGTTTCTTCGCTTGTATACTGACCGGGCTGCACAATAGGCTTTATAGGATGCAATTCGCTTCCGTAGCCGAACAATATATCCATATCTTCTCTTTTTAAATGGCAGTGGCGTCCGGAAACACCTAATCTTAATTTAAAACGCATGTACTTCACCTCTTGTTTAAATTTAGTATACTAATTCAATATTTATTATACACCAAAAGTAAGCCTGCTGTCATTTAATTTTACTTGTATACAATTATAATAACTTTCAATAGCCATTATAAAATTTTACAAAAACAGACCGGCTGTAATGCAGGCAGTTTAATTTATTGCCTGATTTTTTTATGTTTATGGTATGATGCAGTAAACAGACGCCATAAAGGCAGTATATACAAAAAGCAGGCAAATAAAATGCTTTCTGCCGGTGCGCCGATAGATGCCAGCGGTACTGCCCCGGCAATTGACCACGGCACCAATGCAGCTACAACAACGGCTGTATCTTCAAGATTAAGCGCCATAGTGTTTCTGTTAGGCTCAAGCTGATTGCAAAGCTGGTGCGTAAGCATTGTTGCCAGTACCTGGTTGCATGCAATAATTGAAGATATAATTGCGGTTATAAGAATGGCTGCAAATGATGTTGTTTGTCTTGCAATAAGGTTTATTGCAAGTTTTGCCTTATTCAGCAAACCTGTTTTTTGAAAAATTCCTGTATATGTTGCCGAAAGAAAGATTATTGCCGATACGTTCAGCATCGAAATTATCCCTCCCCCATTCAGCATTGCTGCAAGTTGGGCATCATTTGCCGTATATCCTGCCCAAAGCAGATAAGGGAATTTGCTTAACGGAGTTTGCTGTACGAATATGCAAACCGGCAGCGCTGTTAAAATACTGACCAGCATAGCCTTTTTTACGTCAATTCTCATTGCTGCCATGATAAAAATGGCAATAGCCGGCAAAAGTGCTATGGAGTTTAGATTAAAAGCACGTCCGAATATATGTTCTAAATCAAGCATTTCACCGGAAACATTTAAAATAAAACCAACGGCAGCATATAATATGCAGCTTAATATAAAAGGCACAAC
The DNA here is from genome assembly GCA_905207485.1 of uncultured Phascolarctobacterium sp. Lineage (GTDB taxonomy): Bacteria > Bacillota > Negativicutes > Acidaminococcales > Acidaminococcaceae > Fusicatenibacter_A. Next base: position 14,289 of record CAJLLL010000001.1, on the reverse strand, counting down.
TGCCGAACGGAGCATATTTTTGATATTTGTAAAAATGCTTGTAGAAGTAAGTTCTGCAACCAGAAGCGCACTTGTTGATACCGGCGAACAGCGGTCGCCAAAAAATACGCCAGAAAGCACTGCTCCGCCTGTAAGTAATGGATTAACCTGCATTGTAGAACCAATAGCCGCGCAAATTACACCCATAGTAGCAGCAGTACCAAAAGCTGTGCCAGTAAGTACGGAAATTAAACAGTTAAGTAAAAACGCCATTAGCAAAAACAGCGAAGGATTAATAAACTGGGCAGCATAACATACAATAACAGGAATTGTACCTGCCTCTCGCCATAATGCCGTAAGCATGCCGATAAGCATAAAAGTTATCAGTATGTTTTTAACTTGTTTAATACCGTTAAATGATAAATTAAACAGTTCCTGCCATGCAAAACCTTTATGCCTGCCATATAACCAGAAAAGTACTAAGCCAGCTCCCAGCGCATACAAAATAGAATAACCAAACAGCACGCACCACAGCAAAAGCGAACAAAACATCGCCAAAACCGCAAACTCTATCATTCTTTACCTCGTATTATAAATTTAAATAACCGCATAAAAAAGCAGTTTACCCATATATTATACAGGTAAACTGCTTTATTTTACACCCAATTATTTATTTTTTAAATATTCATCAATTGCATGGGCGGCTTTTTTGCCTGCGCCCATGGCGGATATTACGGTTGCGGCGCCTGTTACAATATCGCCTCCCGCAAATACGCCGGGGATAGAGGTTGCGCCGTTTTCATCAGCTACGATATTTCCGCGCTTGTTGGTTTCAAGGTCGTGCGTGGTTTGTTTTAAGAGCGGGTTTGGTCCCTGCCCTATTGCCATTACAACCATATCTACATCAAGCACATATTCGCTGCCTTTAATGGCTACCGGACTGCGGCGTCCGCTGGCATCAGATTCGCCCAGTTCCATTTTGATACATTCCATGCCGCTTACCCAGCCTTTTTCGTTGCCTAAAATTCGTACCGGATTATTAAGCAGGCGCAGTTCAATGCCTTCTTCGCGGGCATGGCCGATTTCTTCTTTACGTGCCGGCATTTCATCTTCGCTGCGGCGGTAAACGATATAAACTTCTTCCGCGCCAAGGCGTTTAGCTGTACGCGCTGCGTCCATTGCTACATTGCCTGCACCTACAACTGCAACTTTTTTACCAATGTAAACAGGTGTTGCAACTTTTGGGAACTGATAAGCACGCATTAAATTTACGCGGGTTAAAAATTCATTGGCAGAATATACGCCATTAAGATTTTCGCCTTCAATATTCATAAAATGCGGCAGGCCTGCGCCGGTGCCAACATAAATAGCATCAAAGCCTTCTTCTTCAAACAACTCCTGAATAGTAAACAGGCGGCCGATAACAGCATCTACCATAATTTTTACGCCCAGTTTTTTCAGCGCTTCAATTTCATGCTGTACAATTTCTTTAGGCAGGCGGAATTCCGGAATGCCATACATCAGTACGCCGCCAGGAGCGTGCAGCGCTTCAAAAATTGTTACATCATAACCCATTTTTGCAAGGTCACCGGCAGCAGTAAGCCCGGACGGGCCGCTGCCTACAATAGCAACTTTTTTGCCGTTGGGAGCAGCTTTGGATTCATCTGCATTATCAAGCCCGTGTTCACGTGCGTAATCGGCTACAAAACGTTCCAGACGGCCAATAGCGACAGATTGCCCTTTAATGCCCAGTACGCATTTGCTTTCACACTGGTTTTCCTGCGGGCAAACGCGTCCGCAAACTGCTGGCAGGCTGTTTTTGCGTTTTAAAATTTTAATGGCTTCTTCCATATTGCCTTCTTTAACGGCAGCAATAAAAGCAGGAATTTCAACATTAACCGGGCAGCCGCTTACGCAGAGCGGTTTAGGGCAATGCAGGCAGCGTTCTGCTTCGTCAACGGCAGTTTTCATATCATAGCCGAGCGCTACTTCTTTAAAGTTTTTATTTCTTACGTCAGCCGGCTGTTCCGGCATCGGGTTTCTCATTCCTCCACGCATTTGCAATGACCTCCGCAGCTATATTCCAGGCTTTCCTGGTCTTTATACATTAACTGGCGCTGCATTAAGTTGGCAAAGTCAACCAAATGTCCGTCAAACTCAGGTCCGTCAACGCAGGCAAATTTTGTTTCACTGCCTACGGTCACACGACAGCCACCGCACATGCCGGTACCGTCAACCATGATGGTATTAAGGCTGACTGTAGTTTTAGTGCCGAAAGGTTTAGTTGTAGCGGCTACGTTTTTCATCATAATAACGGGGCCTATGGCAAGCACTAAATCTACCTTTTCGCCTTTTTCAAGCATTTCGCGCAGCGGGTCGGTTACAAAACCTTTATGCCCTTCGCTGCCGTCATCGGTAGTAATAATCAGTTCATCACTGATAGCTTCCATTTTATCACGCCAAATAATTAAATCTTTGCTGCGTGCGCCAACGATAGAAATAACTTTGTTGCCAAGTTCGTGATAAGCGCGTGCAATCGGGTACACCGGTGCAACACCGATACCGCCGCCAACACATACAACTGTACCGAACTTGCCCATTTCGGAAGGATGTCCAAGCGGACCGACAACGTCAAGAATATCATCGCCTTCTTCAAAGTTTTCACACAGATGTTTTGTTGTGTTGCCAACTGCCTGCACAATTAAGGTAATAGTGCCTTTTTCGCGGTCAAAATCAGCAATAGTCAGCGGAATACGTTCGCTGTTTTCATCAGTGCGAATCATTACAAATTGCCCCGGCTGGCATTTATGTGCAATTAAGGGCGTGTCTACCAAAAATTCGTAAACAGAAGGTGCTAAATTACTTTTAAATAAAATTTTAGCCACTTATGTTTCCCTCCCAAAACAAAATTTATTAATTATTTATTAGTTAAACGGCGTGCACGGGCATCTGCTTCAGCATAGATTTTCTCCACATCCATATGGAGCAGTATGCCGTTTTGCATAAGTACTTTGCCGTCAACAATAACAGTATCGGCATCACCGGCATTGGCTGCATATACAAACAGCGAAGTTCTGTCGTGACGCGGATGCCAGTAAGGTTTATCCATATCGTAAAGCACAATATCTGCTTTTTGCCCTGCTTTTACTTCACCAAGGTTTTCAAAGCCAAGGGCTTTAGCGCCTTCGCTTGTTGCCATGGCAAGTGCCTGGGCAGCAGGTAAAATTTCGGGGTCACCTGTCATATTTTTGTGCAGCATAGCTGCAAGGCGGCATTCTTCAAGCATATCAAGGTTATTATTGCTGCTGGTGCCGTCGGTGCCAAGCCCCACAATTATGCCGTATTTAAGCATGGCAGGCACTGGTGCAATACCGCTGGCAAGTTTCAGGTTGCTTTGCGGATTGTGTGCAACACGCACATGTTTAGCAGCCATAATTGCTATATCTTCCTCATCTACATGCACGCAGTGAGCTGCAAGCGTACCGCATTCAAACAAGCCAATGCTGTCCATCAGCTTAATGGGAGTTACGCCGTGTTCTTTCAGGCAGTTATCCACTTCACCTTTTGTTTCGCAAAGATGCATATGTAGTTCACTGCCAAGTTCCTGTGCTTTGGCAATAACTTTTTTCAGATAATCCAAAGAACATGTATATGGTGCATGCGGTCCAAACATTACATGGATGCGGCCGTTGCAACTGTTATGGCGTTCTTTAAAAAGTTTTGCGTTTTCTTCAAGTTTAGCAAAATTTTCGTCACTGAAGCCTGTCAGTCCGCGGCTTAAAACAGCACGGATACCTGTTTCGGCAACAGCGTCTGCCACTCTGTCCATAGCAAAATACATATCTGCAAAGCAGGTTGTTCCGCTTTTAAGCATTTCCACAATAGAAAGCATGGTTCCCCAGTAAATATCATCATCAGTCAAACCGTCTTCGGCCGGCCATATTTTATTTTGCAGCCAGTCCATCAGCACCATATCATCCGCATAACTGCGCAAAAGCGTCATAGCAGCATGGGTATGGGTGTTTACCATACCGGGCACGGCAATTTTGCCGTCAGCATCAATAACTTCTGCTTCTTCGTATCCTTGCGGCAATACTTTGCTGATTTCTTTAATCAGGTTATCTTCAATGCCGATATAGTATTTATCATTATCCTGTGCTGAAATTATTTCAGCATTTTTAATAAGTAATTTAGCCATTATTCTTCTCCTAACTGGCGTTTACGGTAATGTGCTTCATAAAAGGCATGCATGGTATCAATATCACTTTGCGGCAGCAGTACTGCCCCGCCGATGCTTTGCGTTATGCAGTAAAGCTGCGCTGCTTTTTCTACAATGCCTGCTACCATGATTGCTTCGTCAAGCGTTGTGCCCCAGGCTGCAACGCCATGGTTTGCCAAAAGAGCCGCACGTTTGCCGCCCATTGCCTTAATTACGTTGGCGGCAAGCTCATCCGTACCGGGCAGCGCATATTCAGCACAATGCACTGCGCCGCCCATAATTTGCACAAGGTCTTCAATTAAAGGCGGTATATCTTTGTGTGCAGCAGCACATGCGCTGGCGTAAATGCTATGCGTATGCACAACAGCACCGGCTTCCGGAATGGCTTGATAAATTGCAAGGTGCAGCGGCAGTTCACTGCTGGGGATTAAATTTCCGTCCAGTGTTTTTCCTGCTGCATCTACTACCGTTATATCCTGCGGCGTTAAACTATCGTAGCTGCGTCCGGATGGCGTTACGGCAACAGTACAGGCATCAATTTTAATGCTTAAATTTCCCCATGAACCTGGCAGCATATTTTGATGCGCCATTTTCTGTGCTGCTTTAATAATGTCTGCGCGCGCGATGTTAACTGCTTTAATATCCATTTTATTCTGCATGCAGGTAAGCATACTGTTCCGGTGTTAAAGTATCAATGCCATAGCCCATTGCTTCCAGTTTTAAAGCAGCAATTTCGGTATTCAGTTCTTCCGGCAGGACATAAAGGTTATTTTCAAGTTCACCTTTGTGTTCCAGCAGATATTTCATGGCAAGGAACTGCATGGCAAAAGAAAGATCCATTACTTCTGCCGGATGTCCATCGCCGCAGGCAAGGTTCACCAGGCGGCCTTCGCCGAGCAGGTTAATTTTGTGCCCATTAGGCATGGTGTAAGTGGTAATGTTTTTGCGTACTTCATAAGCAGGTTCAACGGTCATTTCTTCAAGGTCTTTTACATTAACCTCAACATCAAAATGGCCTGCGTTGCTAAGAACAACGCCATCTTTCATCAGCGGGAAATGTTCTTTGGTAATAACATCTTTGCAGCCGGTAACGGTTACAAAGAAATCGCCGTATTTGGCTGCTTCTTTCATCGGCATTACGCGGAAACCGTCAAATACTGCTTCAATGCCTTTAATCGGGTCAATTTCGGTAACGATAACGTTTGCGCCCAAGCCTTTGGCACGCATGGCAACGCCTTTGCCGCACCAGCCATAACCGGCAACTACAACGGTTTTGCCTGCAACTACAAGGTTGGTAGTACGCATAATGCCGTCCCATGAAGATTGGCCGGTGCCGTATCTGTTATCGAACAAATATTTGCAGTAAGCATCGTTAACGGCAATCATCGGGAAAGCCAGTTTGCCTGCTTCATTAAGAGCTTTCAGGCGATGTACGCCGGTAGTGGTTTCTTCACTGCCGCCCAAAAGGTTAGGAATAAGTTCACGGCGAGTAGTATGCAGCATATTAACAAGGTCGCCGCCGTCATCAATAATCAGGCTCGGTTTGGTATCAAGCGCTTTGCTTAAATACAAATCATATTCTTCCTGAGTGCAGGCATGGGTTGCGAAAACAGTAACGCCGCTGTCTGCAAGCGCTGCCGCAACGTCATCCTGCGTGGAAAGAGGGTTGCTGCCGGTAACAACTACATTAGCTCCGCAGTTTTTCAGCGTTTGCGCTAAATAAGCCGTTTTTGCTTCCAAATGAATGGTAACTACCATGTTCAAGCCATCGAATATTTTTTTACTGCCGTAACGCTCGTTTAAAATATTCAAAAGCGGCATGTGCTCTTTTACCCAGGCTATTTTCTGATGGCCGGAAGGCGCAAGGGCAATATCTTTAATCATACTATCCATTAAAATTTTCCTCCTTGGTTTTAAGCTGCAATTTTTTTATGTTTTCCAAATAAGGCGGTTTAATAACGCCGTATTCGGTAATAATGCCTGTAATAAGTTCCGCAGGCGTAACATCAAAGGCAGGGTTAAAAGCCGCTGCTTCCTGCGGCGCTGTAACTACTCCCTGCAAGCATTTAACTTCTTCTGCGCTGCGTTCTTCAATAGGTATTTCTGCTCCGGTTGCAATGTTAAAATCAAATGTGCTGAGCGGAGCCGCAATATAAAACGGTATGCCGTGATGTTTTGCTGCCAGCGCAACTCCATAGGTGCCTATTTTATTGGCAGTATCGCCATTTAAAGCAATACGGTCAGCACCAGTAACAACAGCGTTGATGCCTTTTTGCTTCATTGTCCATGCAGCCATGTTATCGGTTATAACCGTTACCGGAATATTATCCTGCATCAGTTCCCACACGGTAAGGCGTGCCCCCTGCAAAAGCGGACGTGTTTCATCGGCATAAACCATATCGATTTTGCCTTGTGCATGAGCCGCACGGATTACTCCAAGCGCAGTACCCCAACCGCAGGTTGCCAGAGCACCTGCATTGCAATGCGTTAAAATACGTGTATGCGGCGGTAAAAGTTCTGCTCCGTATTCACCCATCTTTTTGTTGCAGGCTATATCGTCATCATAAATTTTTATGGCGAGCGTTTCAAGTTCAGCCGCAATTTCGGCAGCATTTTTATTTTGCTTTACCATGGTTTCTGCCAGAGCATACAATTTATTGGCAGCCCATGAAAGATTAACTGCCGTCGGACGGGATGCAATAAGCTCATCACGCATACCTGCAAAAGCCTGCAAATCGGCTCTGCCTTCTTGCACAAGCTGCTGCCAGGCAAGAACCATGGCAAAACCTGCTGCTGCGCCTATAGCCGGCGCGCCGCGTACCTCAAGTTTTTTTATGGCTTCAGCAACGCGTTTATAAGTTAAGCATTTTATAAAACTAATTTCTGCCGGCAGCTTAGTCTGGTCTAAAATTTCCAGCGCATTATGCTGCCATTCCATTGTTTTAACCATAACTGCCTCTTATAATTTAAAGCCGCCGAATTCTGCCATGCAATGAGCGCAGCTGCATTCGGTTTCATCCTCTTCATTTGCGCTTATGAAAGCTTCAATAAGCTGCGCCATGTTTTTGCCGCTTTGCGCCATTGCTTCCACTACCTCGCTGTGAGAAAGCGGTACAGGAGAAATTCCTGCTGCCATATTGGTAACGATGCTGCAATTTGTGTAGCACATTTCTGCTTCACGTGCAAGCACAGATTCCGGCAGGTTAGTCATGCCAACAAGATCGCCGCCGAGCATGGCAAACATTTTAATTTCGGCTGCCGTTTCAAAACGCGGTCCTTCAGTGCATACATAGCAGCCGGTTTTGTGAAACGGAATATCTGTTTTTTCAAGGCATTTAATTACCTTGCTGCGCAGACGCGGGCAGTAAGGATTGGTAAAATCAACATGAGCAACTCCGCGTTCAGGCGTATCATAAAAAGTATTAATGCGGCTTTTGGTAAAATCAATAGCCTGGTCACAAACAACAAAATGTCCGGCTTTCATGTCTTTATTTAAAGAACCTACTGCTGTTGTGGCAAAAATTTCTTCTGTGCCAAGGCTTTTAAGCGCCCAGATGTTAGCACGGTAATTTACTTTATGCGGCGGCACGCTGTGCCCAACTCCATGTCTGGTAATAAATACTACCTGGTTGCCATAAAGCATGCCCATTTTGCAAAGCGCATCGCCATAAGGCGTTTTAATTACTTTTTCTTCAAAATCTGCCAGCGTTTCCGGGCTGTATACGCCGGTGCCGCCAATGATTGCTATTTTGCGCATTTTAATCCTCCTGTTTGTTTATTTTATCAATTAATTTAACCAAATCGTCCATTTTATTTAAAACGTAATCCGGTTTTCCTTCTGTCAAAATGTAATTCCAATCAAAACTGGTATAACGTACTGCTGCGGTTTTGCAGCCGGCGCCTCTGGCACTTTGCAAATCAAAAGGGCTGTCGCCCACGCCAATGCATTCACTGCCTTTTAATACAAGCTGCCCAAGAGCCATAATACTGGGACCGGGCAATGGTTTATGCTCTTCACAATCCTGGCATGTAACAACAGTACTGATATATTTATCAAGCCCATAACAAGCAAGTCCGCGCAAAGCCATGGGACGTTTTTTGGAAGTTACCACACCCATTTTTATGCCGCGTTCGGCAAGCGAAGTCAACGCCTCGTTAATGCCTTCAAAAGGCTGTATCAGTTCATCGTGATGTGCACGGTGATAATCGCTGTAAGCATTGCAAAACGGTTCTATCATTGCATCAGGCATATATGCTTTAGCGGCAGTACGCAGCGGTAAGCCAAAACCTGCCACAAGTTCACTGTCTGTTGGCACAGGCAGATTAAATTCTTTAAACGTGTGGCGGAACGATTGTAAAATAAGCGGCGTTGTATTAATAAGTGTGCCGTCAAGGTCAAATAAAACTCCCTTTATCTTCACAAAAATCTCCTTAAAATCATTCAGGCTTTATCTTTTAATGATACCATAAAAACGCCCTAAAATAAAGATTGGCGGCTTTGATTTCTCAAAACCGCCGTAATTAAATCTTCATCTCTTTATTAATATTTTTCCAAAATCATGATGCCGTCTTTTTCATTTACGATTCTGATATTTTGAATTGCTTCCGGTTTATCAAGGCGTTTGTATTCCAAACGGCGAACAACAATATATTTAGGTGCTGAATCATTAACCGCTTTTTGCAGCGCATCGGTTTTAGGCAGCATTTCTTCACCGGCTATGCCGGTATAATACATAAATCCGGGGCGTAAAAATTTATCGACGTAAACAGTTTTTGTTGTATCACAGGTTGCCATATATTCGGCAGCCATTGTTTTTACGCTGAAACGGTCTGCCACAGGCGGCAGGATAAACGAAAATGCTACCAGCATAGTTAAAAAGCCCATTGCGGCATGTAAATAGCCGGCAAAAATTATATCGCGTTCACGCCATAGGAACCACAATATTACAAGCCCTATAACAACCGTAATGCCGCTTAAAACACTTGCTTCCAGTGCTGCTTCCGGCAGTTCGCGCCCGCCTATAAACCAGCCTGCGCCAAGCAGCCCAAACATTACTATTGTGCCAATTACCCACGAAAGCAGTGATTCACCGCGCTGGTTCTCAAGACGGGCGATGTTCCAGCCAATAATAATGGCAAGCGCTGGAAACATTGGTAAAATATATGATACAAGTTTAGTTTGGGAAATACTGAAAAAGAGCAGTACAAAAATCCACCAGATATTAAAAAATGACATTTTTTCCAATTCTTCACTGCTGGCTTCGGATATTGAAGCACGGACAGATTGCAAAAGCAGTCCAGTCCATGGGAACATGCCAAGAATAATTACCGGCAGATAGTACCACCACAGTACGCGGTCCGGATGTTCCGGAGTAGTAAAGCGCGTAAGATTATGAAACCCTAAAAAGGTATTAATAAACTCCATGCCGTGAACCTGATACATTAAATAATACCATGGTGCAGCAATGGCAAAATAAACTGCAAGTCCGCGGATAACATGCATTTTTAAAATTTCACGCAGGTTGCCTGTAGCAACAAGATGCAAAAAAATGATAGCACCGGGGAAAACAATGCCGATAGGCCCTTTGGTAACAGTTGCCAAAGCCATGGCAACATACATAACCCAGTACCACTTATGTAAATAACATAAAAGCGCTGCCGTCATAAAAAACAGCAGTGTTGTATCGGTAACGGCTGCTTTACCGAGATAGAAAAATTCCACGCAGGTTGTTAAAACTATTGATGACCAGAAACCGGCTCGCTCACTGAAAATTTTGCTTACAGAAAAATAAAGCATAACCGTGGTGGCAACTGCCATTAAAGCTGCCGGAAACCTTGCCGCAGCTTCACCATCGCCAAAAAGCCCGATAGAAGCGGCAACAAGCCAATAATACATTGGCGGTTTATCGTACCAGTAATTATCGAAAATACGCGGAGATAAATAATCACTGTATTTAATCATCTCACGCGCTGTTTCCGCATATACCGGCTCATCCGGGTCAAACAGCGGTACAGAGCCAATGCCCCACATAATTGTTATCAAAGCTAAAACAGCAATAATAATCAGGCTTTGCAGGTTTAAATTTTTCATCAATTACCTTCCTTCCGGCGTGTTAAATAATCGTTGTAAGTTTTGGGAATGCCGTGTTCAATGTCCATTTCCGGAACAAAATTCAGCAATGTTTTAAGTTTTTCATTGCTTAAAACGGAACGGAAAATATCACCGCTGCGTTCTGCGGCATAGTTTACGGTTAAATCATATCCGCAGGCGGTTTTAAAAGCCCCTAAAAGCGTATTCAGGGAAGTTTCCCTTCCGGTTGAAATATTTATAACATTGAAACCCTGTAAACTTAATGCTTTGACAGCAGCCTTAGCAATATCTCCTGCATAAATAAAATCGCGGGTCTGTTCACCGTTCCCAAAAACAGTCAGCGGTTTATTCTGCACCAGCAGTTTGCAGAAAATGCTTATAACTCCACCTTCCCCGCCTTCGCCCTGCCGTTCACCGTACACATTGGCAAAACGCAATACAACGCTGTTTATGCCGTATAAATCGTGATACATACGCAGGTAATGCTCGCTTGTCATTTTGGTAATGCCATAACATGATGTCGGCATAAGCGGCAAATTTTCTGTAAGCGGAATCTCAGGGTTATCGCCGTAAACGGCAGCACTTGAAGAAAATACCACAGTTTTAACTTCATATTTGCGGCAGGACTCCAAAATATTAAGCAGCCCTATAAGATTAGTGCTGCAATCTTCCTGCGGATGCTCCAAAGAATATGGAACCATTGTTTGAGCCGCAAAATGAATAACGGCATCAAATTTTTCTGCGGCAAAGAGTTCATCAACTGCCTGTAAATCACAAATATCGCCCACACAAAGTTTCATACTTTGCGGGACGTTTTTGGCTGAACCTGTGGAAAGGTTGTCAAGTACCACGGTTTCATATTCTTTTTGTTTGGCAAGATGCTCTAAAAGATGCGAACCGATAAAACCGGCACCGCCGGTAACAAGCAACTTCATCAATTATCTCTCTCTTTCAAATTATTGGCAGACATAATATTGGAGCCGAATGCGCGGATAGAAACAAATGCCCCCAGCAAAAATGGAAAATATTCCGCCGTAAAGCGCCATAAAACAGCCATAATGCCAACCATGCCTTCCGGAAGCATTGCTGTAAATAATACTAAAAATCCTGCTTCAGCAATGCCGCTGCCGCCCGGTGTTGGCGAAAAATACAAAACAAGGTTTAACAGCACCATGCGCCCCATTACCTGCAGCCAGTCAAACTGTATATTCATACCAAGGAAAAACATTGGTACAGTTGCATAAATAGCCAGCAGACTTATGCCCGATTCTATAAAGGCACGCAAAACTTTAAAAGGATGGTTGCCGATAATAAAAGATGCTTTTTTAAATTCGTAATAACTGTTAAAGCATTTGCGGCGGTAATCATGTGATAATTTTCCTGTAAGCGCAACAAGCCAGAACTCAGGATAACGTGTACGCATTAAAAGTACTACCGCTACCGGAATGGAAATAAAAATCACTGATACGGTAGCAATAACCGCAGGCGGCATCCACTCGCTCAAAAAAGCATCGTTATATAAAACAAGCGGCACCAAAAGAATTAAAAAAGTTATCGACATAATCGTGCGCACAAACACAATTACTGTTGCCTTGGCAACAGGCACATTTGCGCGCTTCATAAACATAATCTGCGCAATTGCCCCGCCGCTTGCTCCCGGCGTAAGCACAGCCAGAAAGTAATTGCTTAAAACTACATTGATAACTTCTTTAACACTTAGCCGTTCATCAGTTACACGTGCCAAAGTCATCAGCCTCAGTCCGTCAAAAATAAGCCCTACGGCTAAAATGCCAAAGGCAGCAGCAATACTCCAGGGTTTAAACATTGTTAAATACTGAAGCGCCCTTATATCAAATGTAAAATAGATAACTGCCGCTGAAATCAAAATGATGATTGCAAAAACCAGCAGCATCCTGCGTAAAAGTTTTTTATTCATAATCAAAGCCCGCCAAAATTAATTAATTTTATTCCGTGCTCCCTGACTATTTTCTTATTTTCAACTGACAGAAAAGCGTTAAGTTCGTTCTGCCAATGATAACCCCATGTAAATTTCTGTGCCAGTGCAGTGCTATCTAACCCTGGATGAGTCATAATTTCGCTTGTGCCTTCCGGCAGGTTCAGCAAAATAGTACGCACCAGCTTTTCATCTAAATTACCACCCGCAAGCATGCCAAAAAAGTACTGCGGATATTTTAATTCTGCATTGTTCGCTTTGGCTTTAGCAAGAGCTGTGCAAAAACTTAACCCGTCACGGCCTATTTTTCTGCCGATACCTGCACTGAAGCCTCCGCTCCAAGAAATATTTTCGCCAGGCATGCGTATCTTGTTAATGTTGTATTTTTGGCATAATCTTACAACAATTCCGGCAATGCCGGGTAAAACATGCATATGCTGGTGGCTGTCTATATGAGTCGGCACAATTCCGGCACTCAGCACTCTTTCTATCTGTGCTGAAAGTTCTATTTCAATTTCTTTTTTCTTTATACTACCAGTATACCATTTTTTGGCAAAAACTGTATAATCTTCTGCAAAAACTCCGTCTGCATTTATTAAAGAATTTATGTCTTTGGTGCATACAGGCTTAACCCCACCTACCAAAGTAAGGTGAACGCCTATACCCAAAGAAGGATTTTCTTTTGCCAGTTTTACGGCATCTTCAAAATAAGGTGTGCTTGGCATGATTGATGTGCTTGTTATCATACCTTCGCGGTAACCTTTAATAATTCCTTCATTTATTGATGGATGCAGCCCGAAATCATCTGCGTTAATTATCAGTTTTTTCATAGTATCTCCGGTTAAATACGTTTATAGTTGGCAAAATGCAGTTTTACAAAATTGCCAAGAGATTCCTTGCCCAATTTTTGCGCAAGCATACGTGCACAATCTGTAGCAGCAGGCCCACCACCTTTTGGTAAAGCCATGCCTGCATGCGTTTCCAAATCTGCCATAATGCGTAAAAACTCAGCACGTGCCAGCACCGATGCCGCCGCAACGGCTATATCGACTTCTGCTTTGGGCATTTGCACCACGTTTACATTTGGGAATTTAGAAGTGACCATCGCACCGATGTTGTTATTTGCAGCAAAACGGTCAACCAAAGCGTAATTGCATTGCGGACATTTGGCAAGCGCAGCACATAACGCCGCGGCATGTCCGCTGCTAAGCAGATGGTTAAGGTTTTGCCCTGCATTTTTTATTTGCCCATAACGGTAGTTATACATTTTGGGAGTCAGCGCCAAAACAGATGTACTTAATGAATTTGCTTCAATTTCTTTGCGTAAATTCAGCACATCTTTATCACTGACTATTTTACAATCTTTTACGCCGATATTAAATAGCTTGGCTGCGCTTTTTTCATCACAAACAACAGCAGCAACCACAAGCGGTCCGATAAAATCTCCTTTGCCGGATTCATCGCTTCCTGCCCAAATACCGTTAAACCCGGGATAATCCTTCAGCAACTGGTAATCTGTTCCGGCTGTGCCTTCGTTTATTAAAATACTTTTGCATTCATCGGTAAACGCGGCATTTTTGCCGTTCCAAACCAGTTTTAGGCCTTTTTTGCCGTTGTAAACAGATAATGTAGTTTTATCGCTGCCTTTTATAAGTACAAGCTGCCTGCCATATTGCAAATCTTTTTCTTCAACATTAATACCGTTTGATGAAAAATTACTTACAATCTCTGCAATGTAAGCTTTAAAATCAGTGCTCAAGCTGTGCCTCCGCTGCTGCTGCCGCAAGCTGCATTATTTTTTTCAGCGGCACGCCAGTCTTCTCAGCTAATTTACGGCAATCTTCAAATTCCGGAGCAATATTTAAAATTTGCCCCCCTGCTTTTGAGTATTTTACTTTTACCGTACCTTGCGGCAAAGTTATATCAATAAAATATCTTTCACAACAATGACGTGCAACATCATAATAGCGCACTCCAAGCGTTGTAGTTTCGGTTAAAATTATTTTTTCAAGCTGCGGGTACTTTTTCGCGGCTTTTTTATTCGCC